>NZ_JASSPL010000020.1:0-48420 GCF_030264805.1 Cobetia sp. LC6
CGTCATCATCTGCACCTGATTGTCTCTGTGAGCCATCATACACTCAAAGTCAGGTGGCCAGATTCACTGTGCCACTACACTGGCGGCTTGATGCAGGGCCGCCAGTACATGCTGTCACTGACCTGGAATGCGCCACTTGAAGCCTTTGATGAAGAAGGCAACTTCTTCGAGGGCAAGGGCATCGATGGCGTCTACTTCCCAGTGCACAAGGCGATGGAATTCCTCGGCATGACGGCCCTGCCGACCTACCTGGCCACTGATGTGATCAAGAACCCTGACCTGGCAGCCTACACCCAGGCCTACCGCACGCACCTGCGCGAGCACGTCGGCCGCGCCTGAAGGCTCGAGAGATGAGTTGCGAGCGCTGAAAGCATTCGAGCCCGCTCGTAATACAAGAAGCCCGCCACCGGTGACATGACCGATGGCGGGCTTCTTGCGTTCTAACGGTTAGCGGCGACCAGCGCTCACTATTGAGAGGGTGCGAGTCTTAGAAGCTCCAGCTGGCGTGCGTCCAGAAGATACGCCCCGGCTCATTGACCTGTACATCGCCCTGCAACGGATCGTCGTAGAAGCGATTGACGTGGTAGGCGTAGGCCTTGTCGAACAGGTTGGAGATGCCGGCGCTCAACTCGATGGCGTCAGTGACATGGTACCCACCTTCCAGGCCGACGATGCCGAAGCCTGCCGTCGCGTCTTCACTGTCGGAAATACGCGACTGACGTGCGGCCGCATCGAATCGGGCACCTGCCCACCAACGATCCGCGTCATAGCGTGTCGCCAGATAGCCATTGAAGGGGGCGACCTGTGACAGGGGCGTCCCATCGCTCAGGTTGGTGCCGTGCGTGGCGGCAACGCCTGCGGAATGCCGCCAGCCGTGTTGCCGCCAACTGGCTTCCAGCTCGATACCGTAGATCTCGGCCTCGACATTGTCGTAGGTGGTCAGCGAGTCGCCTTCGGTCAGCTCGATCCAGTCATGCACCCGGTTGTAGTAGGTGTCCGCCGAATAACGCCAGGCGCCCTGCCTGACCGCCACCCCAAGCTCGAGCTGCTGATGGATCTCGGGATCAAGCTCTGGATTACCCAACCAACCATCGGAGTCGGACTGGCGGTTGTAATAGCGCTCACTGGCCGTCGGGAAGCGTACGCTGCGACTGAGCGCCGCATAGCCTTTCACCGCCTCATTGACGCGATGCTCCAGACGCGCCAGTGCACTAAGTTCGCCATCACGCTGTTTGGCGTCAACATCATCGCCATACTGGGCACGCCAGGCGGAGATGGCCGAGGCATTGCTACCCACCACCTCATTGGCATCTCGCGCATCACTGATGGAGACGTCATAGCGCGCACCGGTCACGAGTCGGTTGTCGGCATCAAGGATGGTATCCAGTTCCGCGAATACCCCACCGCGCGTCCGCACGACATCCGGCCAGGTCTGGCTATCCGACAGGCTATCCAGTGACATGCCCATCCGGGAGTTGGTATTGCTCTCGAGCCGTTCGGCATCGGCACCCAGCGTCAATATCGCGTCATGTCCGCCGACAGTCAGCGGAATATCGCCCTGGGTGCTGGCATACCAGGTCTCGGTGGTCGCGCTGGAGAACATGGCCATGTCGCTCATGTCCATATCTGAGCTCATATCCATGCCCGAGCTCATATCCATGCCCGA
This sequence comes from Cobetia sp. LC6, assembly GCF_030264805.1. Lineage (NCBI taxonomy): Bacteria > Pseudomonadati > Pseudomonadota > Gammaproteobacteria > Oceanospirillales > Halomonadaceae > Cobetia > Cobetia sp. LC6. The sequence goes on from NZ_JASSPL010000020.1 coordinate 1,667, forward strand.
GCTCATGTCCATGCTCATCGAGTTGGCGCTGGAATCATCAAAGTCACGCAGGGTGACGTTATCCATGTCGTGCACGACGCGAGCATGGTTGACCTGTGTCTCGGTGTGCGAGAACGGCCCGACGTTGTCGATGGTCAGCTTGAGATACTGGCGGTCCATATCGCTGCGTGGCGCATCCATGGTGGGATACAGGGCATCATCGATGCGCACCACGGCGAAACCCGCCTCGATGGCGACATCCTCGGTGGCGAAGGCGCCAATGCGGATACTGCCATTGTCGCTGCGATACGCGCCTGACTGAGTATCGCCATTGCCATCCTCGTAGTTGTTGCGCTCGGAATGCTCGAAGTCCAGTGCGGCCCAGAAATCGCCCTGCTTGGCGGTCAGTGACAGAGTCTCGCTGGTGGCGTCATCATTGCTGCGCCAGCCAGCCCCCAAGGTACCCTGGACGCCATCATCATCGCTGCGCGAGGGCGTCTGACGCGTCACCTCGATGCTGCCCGCGGCAAAGTTGGGGCCGCGACTGACGGTCTGCGCGCCCTTGTAAAGCGTGAGGTCCGACTGACTGCCGGCAGTGGCGTAACCCAGTGTGGTGTCCATGCCCCCCGGACAGGCGGGATAAAGCGATGCGCCATCCACCTCCTGGATGAGGCGCTCACCGCCCTGCGCACGGAAGATGGCCGAAACACCGTGACTACCCAAGCGCGAGCCACTGACACCATTGACCTCGCGCAGCTGTTCGCCAAGGTCCATGTCGCCCTTGGCATGCCCCGCATGCACGTCGTGGACGGGGCTGGCCATGGGCGCCTGAGCCTCGATACGGATCAACGGCAATACGCTGGTGGTGTCAGCATCGGCGTAAACCGGCAGCGTGCCACTACCCGCGATCGCGGCGGCAATGGCCATTGGCAGACGACCACGCGATGCGCTCACTGGCGATGACAAACGACGCGCACGAATCGGGAAATTGGCGAGAGACAGTGTCATGCGCTGGCCTCCTGCAGGTCATCCCCTCGCTTGTGCGTGGCGCGAATCCACAGCCAATCCAGCAGCCCCATCACGATCAGCGAGAGGCCGACCAGCGGGAAGATGACACCGATGATCATCATCAAGCCCCAGACACCGGCGTTTCGCCTGCGCTCCTTGGGCAGCGGCGGGATACCGATACCGCCCACCGGACGACGCTTCCACCACATCACGCCCGCACCGACGCTCATCATCACCATCGCGATACAGGCCAGTACCAGCACCAGCTGGTTGATCAGCCCGTACTGCTGCCCCAGGTGAACATTGATGCCCCACTCCAGCGCTCGACCCAGCGGGCCATAATCGGCGTAATGCATGTCCAGCAGCACATCGCCGGAATAGCGATCCACATGCACCACCTGCTGGCGCTCCAGCGCATCCGGATAGATGGAGCCGGTGTAGACGCCCTGCGGCGAGCCCGGCAGGTTGATGGCATAGCCCGGTGCCAGGCCTTCGCGAGCGAAGATGCGCTCAGCCTGATCGAGGCCGATATCGGCATGGGCAATCGCGGCGGCGCTCAGCGGCACGGCCGCAGCGCCGGATGACTTATCGACACCAGACTTGGTGCTACCACCGCCATGCCCGGCATGCTCTCCCTCGTCCACGACATGGCTTGTCGCTGCAGCCGGCAAGGAAGATAACGGGATAACGGCCTGTTCGAGCGACCAGGTCGTCCGCTCCTGGTCCACCAGACGGGTATCCGACATCGGCGTATTCACGCGCACGCCATCGGGATACCCGAAGTTATGCCCGTTGGCCAACTCGTTGACCTTGGCACCCCACACCATTGACCACGGCATGCCAGTCACGGCGAGAAACAGGATGAAACCAGCGGCGAAGATGCCACACACGGCATGCAGGTCACGCCACCACAGACGACGCGCAGGCGTGGTACGCAGCGTGACGACGCCACCCTTCTGGCCCCGCGGCCACCACAGATACAGGCCGCTGAGTACCAGCAGGATGCTCCAGCCGGCAGCGATCTCGATCGCGGCATTGCCGATGGGGCCGGTGATGGCGAGGCTGTGCAGATTGCGCACCGTCCACATGATGCTGTCACGGTAGGCCATCTGCCCCTGCACTTCACCGCTGTAGGGATTGACGTAGACCGCCTGCTTGCCACTGCCATCGGCTGCCACGATATCGACTTCCGTGGTCAAGTCACTAGCCGCAGGCGGCACGACACGCACGGCCTTGCCGGGCAGACTTTGCACGGCGACACGCACCTGCTCGCTCAGCGGAACACTCGCCTGTGCCTGGCCATTGGCCTGTTGCACCACCGGCGTGTTGACCTTCATCAGGTCGGCATGCACGAAGTGGTCGATCTCTTCACGGAACAGATAGAGACCGCCGGTGACAGCCAGCAAGGTCAGGAAAGGCAGCACCAGCAGGCCGGCATAGAAATGCCAGCGCCACACGGCACGGTAGATATCGCTGAAACCGCGAGCGGCGCGACCCGCGGAGTCGGTATTGGTTATTGAACTCATCTCGATTACCCATCGACAGGTGCCACGACGCGCGACGGATGCTTTGTCCGCCGGTCAACGCGAGGTCACCAAACACTATGGAGAGCCACCGCGAGGTGGCCCAGCAATTCATGGCGCGAGGGAATCGTGGGGTGGCGCGCGCCCGGGCGGACGCAGATAGACATTGATGTCGCGAAACGCGACAAGGCAGGGACGCGGGGCCGCGTCGCGAGACAACCGCCCCAACGCCAGCAACAGGGCAACGGCGACCAATGCCAGCGTGAAGGCCGCCATGCTGGCCAACGGACAATCCGAGGCAGCGGAACTGTGGGTGATCTGCGCCTGCGAACCGCTTTCGCGAGCGGCGCGGATTATCCAGTCGCTATCGGCACTCACCCAACGCCCGGTACCAACGCTCTCGAAGACGGCATGGTCGTTGACCATCACCACTCGTGGGGCCGCCAGCGGCATGACCAGCATGGCGGCCAACGCGATCAGCATCACGAAGACGACATGCCCATTGGCCGCGGTCAGGCGTGACAGGGCGCGATGATAGGAGACGGATTGACGCCTGGCGTGGCGAGTCGAGGGGCAAGTCGCGGTCATGCGCCCCCCGTGACCGGCACGTTAGCGTCTTCGCTCGTGTTGACGGCCGCAACACTGTCAGAAGACGGCGCTGCGGCCACGGACTGGAGCAGGAACGTCAGACGATCAGCAAGCTGCTCAGGCGTCTGACTGAGCGGCAGGGTGTCACGCAGCCGGCCCTGCTCATCGATCACGAAGATCGCCACGCTGTGGTCGATCATATAATCGGCCTCACCGGCCGACGCCTGCGCTTGCGCGTGTTCAGGAGGATGACTCTGCTCGGGTTCTCGCCGCTGAAACTGGATACCGAGCCGCTGAGTGAATTCCTCCAGACGCGTGTCGTCCTGTGACGGGAGGCGAAGGCCAGTCACCGGCAGGCTGAAGGCAGACAGGTAACGTGACAGCACGGGCAGGGTGTCGCGCGCCGGATCCAGCGTCAGAAACATCGGATGCAGATGCGCACGTGAAGTCTCGTCAAGGCGTTGCCAGGCCATCTGCAGCCGGGCAAGCGACAACGGGCAGATGTCCGGGCAATGCGTAAAGCCGGGAATCAGCACGCTCAGGTGACCCGCTTCCCCCCGAGACAGGGTGTCCGCGTGCAGCAGTCCCCGCGTGGAAGGCAGCTCGAGCGTCGTCGGCCACGCATCACGCGGTTGATGCGAGGCAGAAAGCCCCGTGATCAACGCGATAACGACGAGGGCAAAAGCACTGAGTCCCATCAGGATCAGCTTGCGCGGCGACATGAACACTCCAGCGTGGCGTGCAGAGAAGGTAAAGGCAGCAGGGTCGATGACAGGGATGCTAACCATTCACACCCGTGAAACCACTAATGCGACAAGTTGCCACAGCGATTGCCTCGGGCCTTCGCGAGCGCGACAAGCCCCCAGATAGCGTAAAGCCATCACCACCATCATCAGATTCAAAGTGCGTCTCACCCGGACGGGCACGACACTGTCTCCATGCTCACGCAATTGAGCCAGTCCCCCAACCCCTTCTTCCCCTCACGCCATGAGGCTTCGCCATGATTCAGCGCCTTTCCCTGCACCCAGCCATCCTTGAAGTGCGCGACCTCGATGCCGCTTGCCGTTTCTTCACCGAAACACTCGCCCTGCCCATCCTGTTGCGCAACGCCACCAGCGCGACCCTGGAGCTGAACCATCGCCGAGACAAGCAGACCAGCGTATTGCTGTTGCAGCGCAGTGCCGAGCAACCCGACAGCCGCCAGCTGACGCTTGAGATCGAGCGAACGGATTTTGCCCGCTTCCGCGAACAATGGCAGGCCCAGGGAGCGCATCTGATCGAGAGTCACGGCAGCAGCGCCCCCGGCTGTGCCTGGCAGGTGCTCGATTGCGTGCTCCCCGATGGGCATCGCCTACGCGTGGTCAGCATCAACCCCGAGCGCTGCGCCCCGACGATCAGCCGAGGCATGGGCATGGCACCCTGAGATTCCAGCACACCAGATGGCTCGAGAGTCTCCGCTGGGCCGGCGCAAGACACAAGCGCCGGCCCCGCTATCAAGTGCGCCATCATGGCGAGAAATGACGTACCGGTGAGGCGTACAAGAAGATGGCTTGAATGCCCATCACGGCTGAGGCGTCAGTAGTTGACCAGCAAGTCATCGATGACCGGGTTCATCTTGGTTTCGACCCCGGCAAACTTGGAGAACGTCAGACCACCCTTTGCGACAAGATGATATTGCGCATAGGCGATTTCATCGCCATATGGATCATTGAGCCAGAGTTCTGCGTGTGACAGATAGGTCGTGAAATCCCATGAGCGCAAAGCGGTATACGTCAATATCACTTCACAATGGCCAGGGACCGGAGCGTCATAGACTCGCGTATTCAAGCCATTGCGACTGAAGCCCCGTTTGATCACACTCAGGAAGCCGGGCACGATCACGGCCTCATTGCGCTCGATGCACACGGTATCCAGATAGGACATGCGCTCCAGAGGCTGAACCTGCACCGAGGTACAGCCGGCCATCACGAAGGTGATGGAAGCTGCCAATAACGCCTTCGTCATCCCTGTCATTCTTGACTCCCTGTCATTGAACAAGAGGCTTTATCGCGAGATATGCCATGGAAGGCATGCTTGTCCGCAGGGTATTAGTGAAAACAAATAAATGCGAGGAATCTGCCCGTGATCAGGCGTAATTCCCCCATGCAAGCGCGAGTCTCCTACAGCGACACCGACAAATGATGACAGGCGTGGCAAACATGAGTCCCCTTTATCACGCCGAGCCAATAATGCCCCACTGACAGCGTGCGCGGATGTCCGCATTGCCGCACTCTTGCCCGACGCAGCATTAAGTATTGCTCAGCGACAGAATCGCCAGCCCCGCGTGCCGAGGTGGAAGTGATCACGATGGGCGGCGTTGTAATCCGGCCCCAGCACGGTACCGAAACTCTCACAGGCAGCGTCCTGCACGGCACGCAGGAAGCGGCCCGGGGCATCTTCATCCTCGGGCGCCGTCCAGTCGCGCGGCAGGCGAATCTGACGGCCATCCGCCAGCGTGAAGCCTGTGACATCCAGCGCATCCGCAGTGGCATGCTCACTGCGGCGTGCGTTCTCCCGGCCATAGATGTTGCGGCAGGCGTAGCTGCCCACATGGGACACTTGCGTCACCTCGCTCCCCATGACCTCCTGCGCCGCTGACCTGAGCCCATGGCGCTCGAAGCGCAGCCAGCTCACCGCCAGCGGACAGCTGGCAATGAAGGACTGATTGAAGCGAACGCCCTGCTCACCACTCGCGCCTGACGCCGAATGCATGCGTACGCTGTTGATGAGGTCACAGCCATTGTCGCTGGGGCGATCCGGCAGGAAGGTCACCCGTTGCGAGGCTTCCTGCTCGAGAAATGCGCGACAGGCGGCCGGATTCTGGTTCAAGCGTGATAGCTTCCAGCCGGTCACCATGCCGGACGGGTCCTCCAATTGCAGTGGCTCCCACGGGAGGTAGTGAGCGGGTATCCAGCGCTCCAGCACGATGATGTCGCGCTGGAGCGCAACGCCCAAGCCGATGACCACCAGGCAGATCAACGTGAGCCCCATGCCTTTGCGGCGCTGCTTGTGCTGCAAACCGTTCATGTTCGACTCCTGTACACGTTGCCCTAGGCTTCACCTGCCCCAGGGTGACTGACTACCGTGAATGGCATGACGTATCGACCGCCTCATATATGCCATATCAGAAACAGTGAAATGAAAGGCGAGACGCTGTCAGACAAAAGGCTGTCCATTATGCTGGACGCCATTCAGCAGACCAGCCACATGCCTATAGGGGCCACGCCCCAGCTGCTCTCTGCACGCCAACTCGCTATCAGGAGCGCACATGACGACAGCCCCTACCTCACGCCTGGGCACGATTCCGCTCTCGGTGCTGGACCTTGCCCCCATCCGCGATACCGGCAGTGTTGCTGAAACCTTCCACAATAGCGTCAGTCTCGCCCAGCATGTCGAAGCGCTGGGCTTTCATCGCCTGTGGCTGGCCGAGCATCACAACATCGATGGCATCGCCAGTGCCGCCACCTCGGTGCTGATCGGTCATGTGGCGGGCAAGACCTCCCGCCTGCGAGTCGGCTCGGGCGGCATCATGCTGCCAAACCATCCCCCACTGGTGGTGGCGGAACAGTTCGGGACCCTGGCTACGCTCTACCCCGACAGGATCGATCTCGGACTTGGCCGCGCGCCGGGCTCCGATGGCATCACCATGCAGGCGATGCGCCGCGACCCTTCCGCCGGCGTGAATGACTTCCCCCAGCGGCTGGCCGAACTCGAGCAGTATCTGGGCGAGGCCTCACCCGGTCAGCGCGTCAAGGCCATGCCGGGGCAAGGCACTCATGTCCCCCTGTGGCTATTGGGTTCCAGCGACTACAGCGCACGCCTGGCAGCGAAAAAAGGTCTGCCCTTCGCCTTCGCCGGTCAGTTCGCCCCCGGCTACATGCTGGAGGCCATCAAGCTCTATCGCGAGAACTTCACACCCTCCGAGGTGCTGGATGCGCCCTACGTGATGCTCGGACTGCCACTGATCGCCGCCGACAGCGATGAACGCGCCCGTTTCCTGGCCAGCACCCAGCAACAGAAATTCCTCAATCTGATCCGCGGCAAGAGCACGCGCGCCCTGCCCCCATGCGAGACACTGGACTGGTCAGCACGCGAGGAAGCCATGGTCGGCCAGAATCTGGCCGCTGCCATCATCGGCGGGCCAGAGCGCATTCGCAGCGAACTCGAGCATCTGCTGGAGGTGACCCAGGCCGACGAATTGATGTTCAACTCGGATTTCTATGAGCATGCCGACCGCCTGAAGAGCTACGAGATACTCGCCGAGGTCGCCGGCCGCCGGACGCCGGCCGCCAGTCAATGACGTGAGCCCCTTCACGCTGACTGGCTTGCCAAGACAAGACGCCGCTCACATCTCCTGTGAGCGGCGTCTGTCGTTCTGAGCCTGCCGTGAAGGCACGCATTGACGTATGAGCTCAAGGCAATGAGCCGAAGGCGATGAGCTCAAGTCGATAAGTTCATGTCACGACTCGGCTCAATGATGGTCGCGCGGGTTCACGCGACGATTCTTGACGTCCGGCGCACGGCGGATGCGGTCTTCCTCCGCCAAGCTGTCAGCCTCGAAGATATCCGCACCGACCGGTGTCTCACCATGACGGCGATACAGCTGACTGAGCATCTGGCGACGATCAGCCCGCAGCTCCTTCACCAGCACCACGATCATCCCGTAGATGATGAAGGTGAACGGCAAGGCCGAGAGTACCGAGGCTGACTGCAACCCCTTGAGACCGCCCGTCGAGATCAGCGTCAGGCAGATGGCCGCAATCAGCACGCCCCAGGCGATACGCTTGTAGAGCGGCGGATTGATCGAGCCGCCGTCGGTCATCTGCGCCACGATGTAGGACGCCGAATCGGCAGACGTCACCAGGAAGATGAAGATCAGCATGATCGCGACCACTGACAGCACGCTGCTGAAGGGCATCAGGTCGAACATCTCGAACAAGGCAGACGTGATGTTGGCATCCGTCGCGGCTGCCAGCCCCGCATCACCCGCCAGCTCCATGTTGATGGCCGCGCCACCAAAGACGCCGATCCACAGACATGCCAGCAGCGGCGGCACGATCAGCACACCCACCACATATTCCTTGATGGTGCGGCCACGCGAGACACGCGCGACGAAGGTCCCGACGAACGGCGACCAAGCGATGACCCAAGCCCAGTAGAAGACGGTCCACGAACTGTTCCACTCATTGCCATAATAAGGGGACATGCGCAGGCTCATGCCGATGAAGTTCTGCAGATAATCGCCGATGCCCAGGGTGATCGTCTTGAGGATATCCAGTGTCGAGCCAGTGAACAGCACATAGAGCATCAGCGCGATGCACAGACTCATGTTGAGGTTGGAGAGGCGCTTGATGCCCTTGTCGAGCCCGGACCAGGTCGAGGCCATATAGGCACAGAACATCACGCCCATGATGATGAACTGCCATTGCCAGCCTTCTTCCACACCGAAGACGAAGTGCAGCCCCCCATTCATCTGCAACACGCCCAAGCCCAGCGATGTCGCGACCCCCATCACGGTCGCCACCACCGCAAAGACATCCAGTACCGGGCCATAGCGGCGCACCTTGGGATGCTTGGCCGTCACGGATGACAGCACCGAGGAAACCAGCCCCGCCTGCCCCTTGCGGAATTGGAAATAGGCAATGATAAGACCGACCACCGAGAAGGCAGCCCACTGATGGACGCCCCAATTGAAGAAGGCATATTGAATGGCATAGCGCGCAGACTCGGGCGTCTCGCCCGGCATATCGGCAAACGGCGGTTTCAGATAGTGCTGCATGGGTTCCGCCATGCCATAGAACACCAGCCCGACACCGAACCCTGCTGCCAACAGCATGCTGACCCAGGAAAAGAAGGTATAGGAAGGCCGGCTATCCTGCGGCCCAAGCCGGATCTTGCCGTATTTGCTCAACGCGAGACTAATGAGAAAGATCACGAAACCAAACACGGATATCAGATAGAACCAGCCGAACATGCTGGTGACGGCGCCGAGCGCCTGATCTGCCAATTCACCAAACCGGGTGGGGAATCCTGCCCCCAAGGCGACCAGCCCGAGAATGATGATGACCGACGCGCTGAATACGCGCTTTCCTCCTGATGTCATAAGTCGCTACTCCCTGTGAGCTGTGACAGCGGTGAGGTGGATCGCGCACCAGCGAGAAACGAGTAGCGTATCGCCAACGAATATTCGCAGTGCCTTCTAGACATGAACCTGATTCCCCAAAACTTCAAGGACAGAGGACGCCAGCAGCTCAGGAAATTTGTCAGTGTCTGTACATGTGGGCGTTTGTCCCAGCTTGGCCACGGTGGGTACGACAGGTAGACAACGCCAAACATTCAAAGGCAGTGATGAAGAAGCAGAGAGACGGGAAGTTCCGGGCAAGCTGGCCAGTCACGATGGCGAGATCGCCAGACAACCTCTACATTACTTGTACGATAGTTATAAAACGCGATTCACCGCCGAAATGACATCCCACTGAGGACATTCCCGATGCCTGCCCCCACTACTGCAACAAACCCGCCACGCACCGCTGTGACCCCCGCCCACGCGTCGCCTGCTACCCCACTCCCCCCAAGCCAGCTCGCCGATCAGCCGCTCGCCCACCAGGACGAGACCAGCATGACACTCGAGTCGCTGGCACGCGCACTGCAGCACGGCATGGTGCCGGTGGTCGAGGTCATGTCACTGGATGGCATCTACAAGGTGAGAATTCACCACTGCCACGGCGTCTCGGACCTGACGCGCAACGACCACAGCGCACTCTGGTTCAAGGGCACCGGCGAGATACGCGACTTGATGGGCGCACGCGGCATCAGCCACGGCGTGCTGACTTGGGCGGATCAGTGGGGGGATGAAATGATCGGGGTCGAATCACGCAGCCTCAATCAGGAAGAACTGCTCGCCTGGGGCACGCGCATCTGTTTCAAGTGATACCCGATAGAGTGCTCCGCTCAGGAATGTCGATTCAGACACACAAAAGCCGCCCCTTCCGGAGGCGGCTTTTGTGTGATGATCTGCCATATCACAAGTGACTCATCCGGCCAGATCTCAGCAGAATGCTCGCGGCTCAAGCCCTGCCGAGAACGCCAAGAGCCTGGAAGCACCTCAAGGGTTGACGACTTCTCCCTTGGCCACGAAACCGGCATCAGCGCATAGGCGGCTGAATTCATCCCAGTGTTTCATGACCTGCCAGGCGCCCGTGGTCCGCAGTACCTCGGCGTGGCCCGGCGGAATGTGGCTGGCACCCAGATGGCCGACGACCTTGAGACCTGCGGCCACGGCTGCCTGCATTCCCGTGCGGCTGTCTTCGACTACCAGACATTCCTCGGCGGAGCGTCCCAGCGTCTTGAGCGCGAGCAGATAGAGGTCCGGTGCCGGCTTGGGGTTCATGACCTCATCAGAGGTGAAGATCGGCAGCCGCTCGTCGCCATTGGCCGCGGCAATCTCATCGAGAATGCCACGCAGCCCCGAGCTCTCGAGATTGATCTTCATGCGCTGCGCAGAACTGTTGGACACGATCGCCAGCGGCAGACGCTGGTCGCGGATCCACTCCAGCGTTTCGCGCACCCCGGGCATAGCCTGGAGCGAGTCGGCCAGGCGGGCATCGACGAGATGGCGTATTTGGTCGAGCGCATCCACGGGCAGCGTGTGCTGACTGCGCGCCTCCAGATCCAGCAGGATATCTCGCGTCATCATGCCCAGACAGCGGTCCAGCTCATGCTCGATCTGCTCTGCACTCCCCAGGTCTGGCAGCCAGACGGGAAGCTTCTCCTTGAGCACGCCATCAGCGATGATCTCGCTATCCACCAATACACCGTCACAATCAAAGATAAGTTGCTTCATGCGAGCTCCAATTCGAGAAAAGATGGCCGAAACACGTGATGAACAAGACACCTTGTCGCGCAAGGCATTGAGCGGCCACAAGAAGTGATATTCCTTATTGATGAGGGCAGAAACCTGAAAAGCAATCCCGACACTCTGCAGCAGTCTTTGGCGAGGATTTTCAGAGGCAAGGCACTGGCCGAGCGCAGCTACTTCGAGGACCTCGTTACCACCTACGGCAAGACCTTCCACACCTGGCAGATCGACCGCGACGACTTCTCCTACGGTATCCCGCAGCTGATGATGGCCTTCACCCGTAATGGTCAGATCGACGAGGAGCGCTGCCGGAAGCGCGCCGAGATTCCGCTGCCCGATGTCAGCCCCAAGGCCAACGGTGGCCCGCCCCCGGCCGACAGCGAGTCCCACCAGCCGCCGCATGAGAGCCTGAACGACAGCCGCTGAGGCCAGCGGCGCATCAGCGACACAAGCCACGACACGCACCAACGACATGCATTTACGACAAGGCGCCTGGCAATCATTTGCCAGGCGCCTTGTCGTTTCAGCTATCGCGTCAGGAAGCCACACCGGGCATCCCGCAGGGCTCAGCTCTGACTGTCGTATCGCGGCTTGCCTTCACGTGATGTCGAGGCCATTTTCTCGAGCTCCTCTTCACTCATGGAGTCATACATCGAGCGGGCAGCGCCATCCAGTTCGCTGACCTTCTGCTCGCCGCGACGTACTGACAGTGCTGCTCCGGCTGCCATCTGCTGTGCCTTGGACTTGGCTGGCATGGTTGTCCTCCCTATTGGCACATTCGTTGGACGGTGGCCGGCTGTCGCTCACCCGACCTGTCGCTCCTGTCGCTCCTGTCGCTCCCATCAGGCCATGCGGCCCTTACTCCCCTTTTTCAATCCTCGCCATACCTTGAGTTTTCCCGCTCTGACCCAAGGCCATGCAGGAGAGACAGATGTCCGTCCTCAGCAAGAATATCGCTATCCAGCAGCAGGAGAGCCGCCATGCGTGACGTCGAATTTCCTCAACATCTTTCGCCCCATACTGCCAAGGATGACCTGACGGCGCTGGACGCCGAGCAACTGGCACGCGGGTACCAATGCGGCGAGTTCGACCCATTGCAGGTGACCCGAGCGGTGCTCGATCGTATCGAGCGACTCAACCCACTCGTCAATGCGTATGTGCATGTCGCTCATGACACTGCATTGAAGGAGGCGCGTGAATCCACGCAGCGCTGGCAGGCCGGCAAGCCTTTGAGCCCGCTTGATGGCATCCCGACCTCGCTGAAGGACCTGACCGAGGTGGCCGGCATGCCAGCGCGGGAAGGATCGCTCACCACTTCGCCCGAACCCTGTCAGCGGGACGCGCCACCGGTACGCCGTCTGCGTGAGGCAGGCGCGATTCTACTGGGCAAGACCAACACTCCCGAGTTCGGCTGGAAGGCCGTCACTGACAATCGCGTGCATGGCACCACCCGCAATGCCTGGAATACCCAACTGACACCCGGCGGCTCTTCCGGTGGCGCAGCTACCGCCGCCGCCCTCAATCTGGGTGTACTGCATCAGGGCGGTGATTCCGGCGGATCGATCCGTATTCCTGCCGCCTTCAGTGGCATCTTCGGCTTCAAACCCACCTTCGGCTGGACACCTCAGTGGCCACCTGCCCAGGCGGCATCGCTTTCCAGTATCGGCCCGCTGTGCCGCAGCCCACGTGACGCCGCTGCCATGCTCGATGTCATCGGTCGTCATGACGCCCAGGACCCTTACGCCCTGCACGGACAACCCGAGCACTGGGGCATGGAAATCGGCGAGTCGCTGGCAGGACTGCGCATCGCGTACTCGCCATGTTTCGGAGGTATCGAGGTCGACCCCGAGATCGCCGACCTGGTCGAGCGCGCCGCCCAACGCCTGGCAAGCCTTGGCGCGGAAGTCGTGAGGGTCGATCCCCCCATCGAGGCCAGCCTGGAGACCTTTCGCAAGATCTGGTTCACCGCCTCGCTGGACCTCTGGCAAGGTTGTGACGAGCAGCAACGTGAGCAACTCGACCCGGGACTGGTGGAGAACGCCATGCGTGCCCGCGCCTGGTCATCACTGGAGCTGTTCGAGGCGAGCGAGGCTCGACAACGACTGACTCAGCAACTGGCAAGCTTCCATCAGACATACCCCCTGCTGCTCACGCCAAGCGTCGCCGTTCTGCCTTTTGCACTCGATCATCAGGTACCGCCCGCGAGCCAGCTCAGGGACTGGGAGGAATGGACGCCCTTCTCCTATCCCTTCAACCTCACCGGTCAACCTGCCGCCTCCATCCCCTGCGGCTTCACCACCCGAGGACTGCCGGTCGGCTTTCAGCTGGCCGGCGGCAAGCACGATGACGTGCGACTGCTGCGGGCTGCCGCTGCCTATATGGATGCCTACCCGACCGCGCATCCCGCCGAGCCCTGCAGCGCGACTTGAATCCATACGGCTGTCATGCTGCGTAACGAAAGACAAAGTGGCCACATTGGGTCACATGCAGACCGGGAGCTTTCATGGCAGCCGCTACTCAATCATCGCAGGACACTCACGCCTGCACGCCTCTGGCCAAGTTGCGCAACGGCCTGGCGCTGGCGCTCGATCACGCCGGCATCACCACCTCCGCCATTCGACCATTGCCCGACAGCGGCTTGGCGCACGCCCACTTTCGGCTTGAACTGCCTCCTGCTCGCCATGAGGAGACGCAGGAATGGATAGCCCGCTTACCCAAGCAGAGCCAGATGCGCCTCTCGGCCGCCGACAATCTCACTTACCAGACAGCATGCTTCGAGCGCTGTCAGCCCAGTGGTCACACTCCGCGACTGGAGGGCAGCCTTGCACCTCAACCTGACCTGCCGCGCGGCGGCCTGCTGGTGGAAGCCATCGAGGGCCGCCCCGCAAGACTGCCGGAAGATCTCCGCGCCATCACGGAAGCTCTGGCCAGCATTCACGCTCTGCCACTGCCGGCCGTGCACAAGCGTGTGCCTCTGCTGGCGCCTGACTGCCCATGGCGCGCCATGCTCGACGAGATTGAACTCCAATGCCGCTACCTGGAGAGCGCCGGCCTGCCCCTGGAAGGTCAGCGCTTGATCAAAGGCGAGTTGCAGGCGCTGAAGGACTTCGTGGCTGTGCAGCAGGCACCTGTTGCCATCAGCCTGATCAGTTTCGACGCCCACCCCGGCAACTTTCTCATCGAGGAAGATCGCACGAATTCCGTGCCCACCCGCGCGGTACTGGTGGATCTCGAAAAGTGCCGCTACGGCTTGCCGGGGTTTGATCTCGCCCATGCCACGCTCTACACCTCCACGACCTGGGATGTCGCCAGTCACGCCATCCTCACGCCAGAGCAGGTCGCCGACGCCTATCGTCATTGGTGTCAGCAGATGATGGCGACAAGTGCCGACCCCGCGCTCCATGACAGTCAGACATTGCTGCAAGCGCGACGCGCCATGTGGCTCTGGTCACTTAGCTGGTGCGCCAAATGGCTATCGCTCAACTGTGAGACCAGGGATAACGGGCACCACGGCGAAGACTGGTCCAGCGAGCTGAGCGAAGATCGACTGATCACCCATGTGCGTGAACGCGCCAGGCATTACCTCACCGAGCACTGCATTCGCGGCGTCATCGATGAGTGGCAACAACTGGCGCGAGCACTCCCTTGGGCGACATAGACACCGACGGACTAGCGATACCGGAATTACTTGAGCGAATCCTGATTGCCTATACGCGCCATCATCTCGGTGAACATCTGGATGTCGAGCATCAGGTTATCGATCCGCTTGAACTCCTTGGAGGTATGCCCGGTATAGGTCTCGCCCGGCATGGACGGGCCGAAGTTGATCGCATTGGGTAAAAGTTTGGCGGTCGTACTGCCCGCAGAGGAGCGCGGCTCGGCCTTCATGCCGGTGGTATCCCCGAAGATATTGAGCAGCGTCTGCAGCCAGGCACCGCTGGGGTCACGCAGCATCCAGTCGCGAATCTCGACGTTCAGCGTTATGTCCATGCTCTGCTCGCTGGCATAGGCGCTCAGCTTGTCCTGAATCGTCTGGCTCAATTCCTCAGGTGATTTCTCACCAGCGGGCGCACGTACATTGACCGCGACCCGCAGCGCATCATCCTCCTTGGCGAAGAAGGTCGGCGTTACCTTGAGCGGCCCCATGAAATCATGGGAATACGCGATGCCCAGCTGCTTGCCGTGATAGTCCAGCCCGTAGTTGTCGCTCAGGTAATGAATGGCATCTTCATAGGCATTGTCATGGAAATCGATGCCGGAGGTGGCAAGCAGGCCTGCCAGCCGTGTGACAGGATTGACGCCGTTGGCTGGCGCCGAGGAGTGGGCCGACTTGCCGGTCACTGTCACGCTGACCTCTTCGCCTTCCACCTCACTGGCGACGCTGAAGTCCAGACCATGCTCCTTGACGTAGCGGCTGCCTAGCGTTTCAAGCTTGTGGCTGAGCGCCTTGGCGCCCGCTGCATCAGCCGCGTGAAGCGTAGCGGTGGAGCGCTCCGGAATCTGGTTGGTCGCCAGACCGCCCTTGAAGTCGGTGATCGTCGGCAGAGCGTCGACTGCCTGATCAGATGAGACCTCGCCCGTCTTAGGCGTCAAGGGGAAGCGCGCATCGATGGTGCCGAAACCATTCTCGGCCGTGATCGCCGGGTAACCGCTATCGAGCACGATGTTGTATTCCGGCAGGTCATTTCTGGCCTTATAGTACTCGAAGCCATCACCACCGGTCTCTTCCGTGGTCTCGATCATCAGGCGAATGGTACGCTTGAGCGGCACCTCATTTTCCTTGAGCGACTTCATGGCATACAGCGCCGCGGCGATCGAGGCCTTGTCATCTTCGGTACCGCGCCCGTAGAGCTTGCCGTCGATCTCGGTCATCGCGAACGGATCGAGATGGGTACCATCGTCGAGTGTCCAGCCCTCCTCGCCTGCCGGCACCACATCGCCGTGGGTAAGAATGCCGAATACGTCATCGCCAGTTCCCTCGAGTTCCACCTCGAAGACGCGGTTGTCGACGTTACGGAACGTCAGGCCGAACGCCTCGGCGCGCGCCTTGATCAGCTCACCGAAGCGCGCGATTTCGGGATTCTCGAATTGCGGCTTCTCCCCTACCTTGGCGGTCGGGATCGCGACCATTTCCTTGAGCAGCGCCTGGACGTCATCGCCGTACTGCAAACGGTTGTAGACCCCCAGCAGACGATAGATGTTGACGAAGGCATCGCCCTCAAGCTTCTCACCGGCCTGATACTGCTCGATGGCGGCCCTGACCGCCGTGTCCTGTGAATTGCGTTCGGCTACCTGGGTCAGAAAGTCATTGAAGTCCGTCGCCAGCTCCTGATGGCCCTGTTCGATCAAGCTGACCAACTGGGCACGCTTGAGCGTATGTTCACCCTGCGGTGCGCGCTTGCCCGTGTCATCGGTCGCCATCGGCTCGTCTGCGCTGACAGGCAGTGCGCTGCCGAGCCCGAGTGCCAGACCCAGCGCGAGGGCCGTCTGACGAGAGGTAGCGTGAGTGGTTGTGCGGGTACTCATGGGCATGTAAGTCCTTGCGTTAGGCAAGACGCCGCGTCATCAATGGCCGGAGAGACAAGGGATGAGGAGAAGAACCTCACCGCCACCCGGCGGCAGCTGACCACGCGACATCAAGACGGTTTCAACGGCCTTGCCGTGAAACATTAATGTCTTATACACAACCATCTTATGTACTAGGCCACGCCGCGCCAACCCTGACGAGAGGTGCCTGCCACTCTGCTTTCCATTGTGGCCTTGCCCCTCTTCGCCCCAGACGAGTGACTCAGTTCCAGCGCTTGAGCAGAATCTCGATGAACAGCTCCGCGATTGGCGACAAGGACTCACCTCGTCGCCGCAGCAGGCCGATGGTGCGATCAATGCGCGGTTCGGGCAGTTCACGCTGACACAGTACCTCGTGTTCCGGCCCCGGCATGGCCATCGACGGCAGGATGGCGACGCCCAGCCCGCTCTCGACCAGACCCAGTGACGTCGAGAGATGCTGCACCTCATAGAAGCCATCCAGATGCAGGCCGGCGGACAGCAGTGTGTTGTCGAGCAGAATGCGGTTGCCGCTGTCACGCGAGACCGTGATCAGGCGTACATCGTCCAGGTCGCTCCATTCCACGCGCTGTTTCTGTGCAAGAGGATGGTCTCGACGCAGGGCCAGCACGAAGGGATCACGATAGATGGAGGTGAAATCCACCGCCGGATGGTGCGCACTGACCATGTTGATACCAAAGTCTGCCTCCCCCGAGACCACCCTTTCGACTCCTTCATTGGCACTGACATCCAGAATGCGAATCCGGATACCGGGATAGGCGGTATTGAATTCGCGCACCACGCTGGGCAGGAAGTAGAAGGCTGCCGTGGGCAGGCAAGCGATGGTCAGCACCCCCTTGCGGTGGGTGGCAAGCTCGCGGACGCCGACCAAAGACGACTCATAATCTTCGAGCAACTTGCGGGCTTTGGGCAGGAAATCACGACCAACGGGCGTCAAACGACTTCTTCGCGTAGTGCGCTCCAGCACCTTGGCGCCCAGAACCTCCTCCAGTTTCTGGATGCGGCGCGACAACGCCGGCTGCGAAATATGCAGCCTTTCTGCCGCCTCATTGAAGGAATGATTCTCGGCAACCTCGACAAACGCCGATAGGTCCAGAAACTCCAATCTATGCATGCAACTACCTTATTGTTTCAGCTTTCGGATTAATGCGCACAATGATGACAGTATAGGTTTTATTTGCATTTGATGCATAGATCATCGGCTGTGATGCTTCACGAAGGCGCAAACAGACAGGAGCGCGTTCCAACATGATGCATTCACTTCCTTGCATGATCCTACGTGGCGGTACCTCTCGGGGTCCCTTCCTGCGTCTGGATCACCTTCCCGCCGATGACGAAGGCCGTCGCGAAGTTCTGCGTCAGGTCATGGGGTCCGGCCACGTACTGCAGATCGATGGCTTGGGCGGCGGCAATTCGTTGACCAGCAAGGTCGCCCTCGTCGGGCCGCCCAGTCATCCTGAAGCTGATGTCGATTACCTGTTCGCTCAGGTCGACGTGGAAGGCGACAAGGTCGACTTCTCGCCCAACTGCGGCAACATGCTGGCCGCCGTCGGCCCCTACGCCATCGAGACCGGCATGATCGCGCCGCAGGGTGACCTGACGCCTCTGCGGATTCATAACCTCAATACCCGCACGCTGATCGACAGCCAGGTACCGACGCCCGGCGGCGCGGTGGCCTACCAGGGTGACACGCGCATCAGTGGCGTGCCCGGCGCCGGCAGCGCCATCAAGTTGGGCTTCCTCGGCGCGGTGGGCGCCAAGACCGGCAAGATGCTGCCCAGCGGCAAGGTCATCGACGTGATTGATGGCGTCGAGGTGACCTGTCTCGACTCCGCCACGCCAGTAGTGCTGGTCGAAGCGGCAAGTCTGGGCTGGGCGGGCAACGAAGCGCCGGCCGAGATGGACGCCAACCGCGAGGCGATGGCACGCCTCGAGCAGATTCGCCTCAAGGCGGGAGAATTGATGGGCATGGGCGACGTCAGCGGCTCGGTGCTGCCCAAGCCGGTGATTCTCTCCGCCCCGCGCACCCAGGACGGCACTCTCTGCGCCCGTTACTTCGTGCCGCATCGCTGCCATGGCGCCCTGGCCGTCACGGGTGCCATCACGCTGGCCGTTGCGACCAGCATCCCGGGCTCCTTGGCCAATCGTGTAGCACTCGCAGCCGGCACTCTGGCACCGGATAGCCTGGCGGCAAACGTTCATCTGGAACATCCCGCCGGATTTCTGGATGTCGAGGTCGAGCATACCAATGCCGACCCGATGACCCCCGCCCGTGTGTCTCTGCTGCGCACGGCACGCAAGATCATGAGTGGCGAGGTGTTCTTGAACCTCCCCGACTCGCTGGAAATGCCTGGGCGTGCATGACACGCCAGACGACCGCGCTGGCAAGCGCCAGATGTGGAGACATCGTCGACAGGCAACGAGCTGGTACTGCAGTATATTGATTTACAATGAATTTTCGCCAACCAAATAGCCTGATTGCGCCGCCATGCAGATAGCGCATCACTGATCGACAACGCATTCCAACAATAATCAGGAGTCAGACCATGTCCCTCATCGTGTCTCCCCCCAAGCGCCAGACCCTCAAGCGTCATGCCCGTACCACCGCATTGGCCTTCATGCTGCCCGTCATGGGCCTGATGCCACTGTCCTCAGCCGTTCACGCCGCGGCGGAAGTCCCTGACACCTTGACCTGGACCGTGCCGTTCGGTGTCGGGGGCGGCACGGATGTCTGGGCACGCTTCATGTCCAACTGGGTGACCAAGGACCTGCCGGGCAACCCGGCCGTCGTCATCGACAACGTTCCGGGCGGTGGTTCCATCACCGGCGTCAACCTGTTCAGCAAGCGTGCCGGCGATGACGGCGACGAGATGGTCGTCACCTCGGCCTCTACCCAGTATCCGGCCATGCTGCGCGACCGTCGCGTGCGCTATGACTATGCCGACTGGGAGCCGATCTTCGCCGCACCGACAGGCGGCGTCGTCTATGCCTCAAGCTCACTGGGCAAGGATAGCGCCAGCGCACTCGAGGCTCTCGCCTCCCAGGAGGTGAAGTTCGCCGGACAGAACCCGACCGGACTCGAGATGCCGGTATTGATGGCCTTCGATCTTCTCGATTTCCAGGTCAACCCGGTCTTCGGCATGAAGAGCCGTGGTGAAGGCCGTCTGGCCTTCGAGCGTGGCGAAGTCGCCCTCGATTTCCAGACCACCTCCGCCTACAACAGCAACGTCACGCCGCTGGTCGATGCCGGCCAGGCCGTACCGCTGTTCAGCCTTGGCGTGATGGATGACGAAGGCCATATCGAGCGCGATCCGTCCTTCCCGGACCTGCCGACCTTCTCCGAACTGTATCTGGCCCAGGAAGGCCATTCACGTGATGACGAGGCCTACCAGATCTTCCATAAGTTCTTCGCCTCCGGTTACGCCATGCAGAAGATGCTGCTGGTGCCGAAGGGCGTGGACCCGGAGCTGCTGGAGCTTTACCGCCAGGCCGCGCGTGATCTGGCCAAAGACCCCGAGTTCCTCAAGGAAGCCACCGAGAAGGTCGGGCCCTATGGACTGATGGTCGGCAAGGCCGCCGCGACCCAGCTTCAGGACGCCATGCAGCTGAGCGAAGCCGAGCATGAATGGGTCAAGAACTGGCTGATGGAGCGCCACAATATCCGCCTGCAATCTCGTTGAGGCATGCAATCACACCCGTAATGACCTGAACGCCCGGATGTGATGGGGACCCACCCACGGGGCTGCCGACCAGCAGCTCCGTGAGCCTTTCCCTCCCTGCCTCGCCATGCTCTCCCCGGCACCGCCTCTGAGTGTTAGAGAAGCATCTAGAGAAGAACAAGAGGTTGAGTAACGCCATGATCGACACCCTCCTGTCCAGCATTGGACACGTCTTCACGCTGACGCATCTGCTGTTCATGATGGTCGGTATCTTCGTCGGCCTGCTGGTCGGAATCATTCCCGGCCTGGGTGGCATCGCCGGCATGGCCCTACTGCTGCCCTTCCTGTATGGATTGGACCCGGGCTACGCCCTGGGCATGCTGATGGGCATGGTCGCCGTCATTCCCACCGGCGACACCTTCGCTTCGGTTCTGATGGGGATCCCCGGCTCCAGCGCCTCGCAAGCCACGGTGCTCGATGGTTTCCCGCTGGCCAAGAAAGGCCAGGCAGCCCGCGCACTGACCAGTGCCTTCCTGTCTTCCCTGTGTGGTGGCGTGATCGGTGCCATCATCCTGACCGGCTTCATCCTCGTCGCACGCCCTCTTGTACTGGCCTTTTCGTCAGCCGAATTGTTCGTGCTGACCTTGCTGGGCCTCACGATGGTTGCCGTTCTCTCCGGCAAGAACCTGTTCAAGGGCACCGCAGCCTGCGGCCTCGGCCTGCTGGTCGGCGCCATCGGCGCCGCTCCGGCGACCGGCGAGTACCGCATGAACCTGGATATCGACTACCTGTACGACGGCGTGCCGCTGATCGTGCTGGGTCTGGGCATCTTCGCCCTGCCGGAAATCGTCGAGCTGCTGCTGGGACGTGGCAGTATCGCCAAGGACGGCAACACGGACCTGGGCAAAGGCTGGTCTGCCGGCATCAAGGATGTGGTCAAGAACAAGTGGCTGGTTGCGCGCTGTGCCGGTATCGGCAGCCTGATCGGCACCATTCCGGGCCTGGCGGGCTCCGTGGTCGACTGGATCACCTACGGCTTCGCGGTCAAGAGCGCCAAGGACCCGAGCCAGTTCGGCAAGGGTGACATCCGCGGCGTCATCGCGCCGGAATCCGCCAACAATGCCTGCGCCTGTGGTGCCATGGTGCCGACACTGCTGTTCGGGGTGCCAGGCTCCGGCACGGCGGCGGTCTTCCTGGGCGGGCTGTTGCTGCTGGGACTGGAACCCGGCGTGTCGATGATCACCACCAATCTGGACATGACCTACACCATCATCTGGTCATTGGCGCTGGCCAATATCCTGGGCGCGGGCCTGTGTCTGATGCTGGCGCGTCCGGTCGCGCAGCTGACGCGTGTGCCCTTCGCCATTCTGGCCCCTGCCATCACCGTTCTGATCCTGTTCGCTGCCTATCAGGCCAGCCGCTCACTGGGTGACTGGGCCGCGCTGGGCATGATCGGCATGATCGGTGTACTGTTCAAGAGTGCTGGCTGGTCGCGTCCGGCCTTCCTGATCGGCTTCGTGCTGGCACCAGGCGCCGAAAACTACTTCTATCAGAGCATGCAGTTCCACGGCGCCGAAGCCTTCTTGCGTCCGGGCGTACTGATCATCCTCGGCCTGATCCTGCTGGCCTTCTTCCTGCCGGTGATCCGCAAGGCGATCATGCGTCGTCGGCAGACCCATGAAGTGGTGGAGAGCGCACCGTCCCCGGAAGAAGATGTGCTGGAATCGCGTGGCTTCGGTGGCGTCGACTTCCTGCTGCTGTTGATGATGGGCGCAGCCGCCCTGTGGGCGCTCTATGACGTCAGAAATCTGATGCCGCTGGGCAAGGCCTTCCCCACGCTGGCCGCCTTCATCACACTGCTCTCGGTGATCGCCGTGGTCTTCAATGGCTGGCGTCGTGGCATGATTCGCGTCCAGCAACCGGCCTTCAAGGCAGTGGGTGTGGTACTTGGCTTCTTCGGACTGATCGGTATCAGTGCGCTGCTGGGCTTCGTCTCCACCGCCGTGCTGTTCTGCCTGGGCTTCCAGCTCACCATTGCACGCAAGTCGCCGCTGTTCGCAGGACTCTTCGCGCTGGGCGTGGCAGTCTTCCTGCTCGGCATGCAGGCGGCAATGAACCTGTACTACCCGACAGGTTTGCTGGATGACGTGGTACTGCCGATGGTTCCCTTCCTGTAAGACCAGCTCGCATCACCAGCAAGATGCAGCACTGAACCTTCGAGTACGACATACGCAAGCGGGCACCCATGAGGTGCCCGCTTGCGTATTGTGACAATCTCAAGCTCGCTTTCAGGTGCTCGTCACCATTGCGGCTCAATCGACGCGATGAAACCTGGCGCGGGCCTCCTGTGGCGACACCCCGAAATGACGCCGGAAGGCCGTGGCGAAGTTGCAGGCATGGGCATACCCCACTTGATGCGCCACCTGCTGAATGCTCACTCCACGGCGCAGAGCCTGCTCGGCACACCGCATGCGACACTCACGCTGATAACTGCCCAGCGACTGCCCGAAGGCCTGGCGAAACTTCTGGCGCAAGCCGGAGGGGCTCATGCAGGCCACTCGTGCCAGCTCCTCCAGCGAGTACGCGCCATGCGGCACGGCAGCAAGGCGCTGGCGTACCGCCTCCAGGTGTCGACAGACGCTGTGGGGTCGCGATGGGGACACTAATGACGATGCGGGAGACGCCGGTACATCCTGTGCCTCACCAGCGCGGCGCTTGAGCGCCGCCCCCAACAACTGCAGCGCAATCCCCTGCCATTCCAGCATATCGCCCTCACAGGCGGTGAACGCCGGCGTATCGCAATCTCCTTGCGGTCCCTCACCATCAGGGGCTCTGACACGCTCATCCAGTTGCTGATGAAGCCAGCGCCCCGGTGTCCAGCCCAGCGGCTGAGAATGACGCGCGCACGGCAATGCATCCCAGTTCGCCAGACCCCGCCGCACCTGTAGGGACTGACTGGCCTCATCCTCCAGGTACAAACTGATACAACGCAGGCGGCCTTGAGGATGGTAGCTTTTCAGCGTCGCTGGCGCAGACTGCGTACTCGGCGGGCGGAAGATCCCCCCTTGCCCCGCGAACAAGTCGATCCGCGCGCCGTCCAGGCCTGATAGCGTCAATCGTCCTTCCAACACCAGGCAGAGATAGAGGCCCTCATGAAACTGATGCTGGCCGTGATAGGCGCGTGACACCTCTAGATCACACAGCGTCAGATGCGCGTCTCGCCAGGGATGCAGGTCATGCACCTGCCCCTCGCAATGCGGATATTTTGCTGCTCGCCAGCCTTGCCGCTCGCTGAGCGATGAAGGGCGCTGTTGAGGCGAGGCCATGACGCGGCGAGTGGTCTGACTGTCGGCCATGTCTCCAAGTGGCTCTGCCATGTCGCTGCAAATCCCTGCATTGTGAATCCTGGTGAAGGCCTACCGCCTGCTGCGGGCCGCACTGACGGCTGAATTTACGCACGTTGCCACTCAACTGCCATGCCCGGCCGCGGCTTGCGAATATAGCGGGCGCCCACAAAATACAATGAATTCCTAAAGCAAAACAATCTCATTATCATCTAAAATTAGTTCTTGTCTCATATAAAGTCTTGCCCACCTTCTGTACTTCTCGAGTCAACGGCACTTTTCCAGACAGACTGGCAAGCTTGGCCAGCAGGCAGAAAACTCTGCGATAATTCACGGGTTTGACAGTACTGCGTCGTATGTCACTAATAGATGCCTTCCCCCTAGGAGCACGCCTCATGTTTCTGTTGATCCTGTTTGCTGCCGTCGCGATCGGCATCTCATTCATCTGCTCCGTGCTCGAGGCGGCGCTGCTGTCGCTCTCCCCCAGCTATGTGGCAAGCCTGAGAGACCAGCACCCCAAGCGCCACGCCGCACTGGCCAAGCTCAAGGACAATATCGACAAGCCGCTGGCCGCCATCCTGACGCTCAACACCATCGCGCATACCGTCGGTGCCACGGGGGTGGGCGCACAGGTATCGGTCGTCTTCGGGGAAGCCTGGGTCGGCGTGGCCTCGGCAGTGATGACGCTGCTGATCCTGGTGGCCTCGGAAATCATTCCCAAGACCATCGGTGCCACCTACTGGCGTCAGCTGTCGCCGATGCTGCCCGGCGTGCTCAATGTCATGGTCGTCGCGCTCAAGCCGCTGATCTGGCTATCGGAGTTGATCACCTCGCGCATTGGCAAGGATGCGCATGACATCGACGTACGTGGCGAGATCAAGGCATTGGCGCAGATGGGATTGGAGAAGAAGGCGCTGGAAAATGACGAACAGCGCGTCATCACCAACATCCTCAATCTGCATGAGATGAAGGTGCGTGACGTACTGACGCCACGCCCGGTCTGTCAGACGGTCAGCCCCGAGATGAGCGTGGCCGAATTCAATGACCAGCTGGCGACCTGGCCCTTCAGCCGCTACCCGGTGATGACCGCCGATGAACGCACGCTGGGCATGATCCACCGTGCCGACGCCCATCAGGCAGAGCCCACCACTCCCCTGAAGGACCTGATGCGCCCGATCAGCGAACTGCATGCCGAGGACAACGTCGAGCAGGCCTTCGGGCTGATGCAACGCGAGCGCCAGCACCTGTGCGTTGTCTATGACAACCTCGGCAACTGGCTGGGCGTGATCACGCTGGAAGACGTGATGGAAACGATTCTCGGCGAGGACATCATCGACGAGACGGACAACGTGGCCAATCTGCGCCGCTTCGCCCGCCAGCGCTGGACCAAGCGTATCGGCGCCAACCACGCCGAGAGCCACCAGGACTAGGATCTCTCTACTTTTCTGCCCCCTCCCTCTGAGGCGAGAGTCCCGCGAAGGTCGCTGCCAGCCACGACCATCGCGGGACTTTTTTATTGCCGTCGCTTGATACCGTCTGATAACCGACTGATTTCTCTTGAGAATGCCCAGTCTCAACCAATCGAATAATGTCTTTCCACACATCTCTCGGTAATCAAGCTCCTGACTCGGTGCTAACGTTGATTACACACGACGGGCGGCGATCGAATCGGGGTAACATCATGATATACAACAAATTTACGACGTTCCGTGCTGAACGGAAAGGCGCCATTCTGTATGTGACCTTCGATTATCCGCCGGTCAATATTCAGGACATTCCCATGCTGGCCGACCTGACCATGCTGTCGCAGAAGCTCGAGCGGGACAGCGATACCAAGGTGGTGGTCTTCCAGTCAGCCAATCCAGAGATCTTTGTCGCCCATGCCGACGTGGACTTCCTCAAGGACATGTCGACGCATGCGGTTCATCAGAGTGAGGTCAAGCTGTTGGACCTGCAGGTGGTCCTTGAGCGCATCAGCCGCCTGCCCCAGGCGACCATCGCCAAGATTGAAGGTTTTGCCCGCGGTGGTGGTCACGAATTTGCCCTGGCCTGTGACATGCGATTCGCCGCACGGGGCAAGGCTCGTTTCATGCAAATGGAAGTCGCAATGGGCATTCTGCCCTGCGGAGGCGGTGCCTCACGCATGGCACGTCAGGCAGGCCTTGGCCGAGCGCTGGAAATCATCCTCAGCGCCAAGGACTTCGATGCCGATCAGGCCGCCGAATACGGCACCATCAATCGTGCGCTGGACCCGCAGGAGATCGGCCCCTTCGTCGACTCGCTGGCCGAGCGAATCTCCTTGTGGCCATCAGCCGCCATCAACGCCTGCAAGCAGGCCATCTACGCCTCCATCGACAAGCCAATCGAAGATGCCTTGAAGGAAGAGGCCTATTGGCTCTATCAGGCCACCAGTCAGACCGCCGCCATCAAGCGCTTCCAGAATGCCTATGACAGCGATGTCGAGAACGACATGAACGCCCAGCGCAACTGGGATCAGATCGTGATCGATGTCCAGTCCATCGTCTGAGAATACGTCCTGCAACGTAAGCAAGGATGCCCTTTAGGGGAGTGGCAACACTCCCTCTTTTTGGATTCTTCCACCCTGTTCCGGAGCTACACCATGCATATCGATGACCACTCCCTGTGCAATGACTTCCCTCAGCAACGTGAACTCATTCTGCGCCTGATCAATGGCAATGAAGAGTTCGCCCGCATCGCGGAAGCCTATACCCGGATAGATACCGAGATTCACGCCCTGGAAGTCGATGAATCACCGATCGGCGACGACGCCATGCACCAACTCAAGCACCAGCGCAGCCTGCTCAAGGATGGGCTGTACGAGCGAATGATGGCGGCTGAGTAAAGCGACGACTGCTCATTATCTGGAAAGACCCGCTGATTGTTATCCATCTGCTTGTGTGACTGACTAGCTCTAGAGATTGCATGATCAGCTGGCCTTTGCAGGCAGGCTAACCTTTTTTCGGATATAGAAATGCATACTTCCCCCTTTAACAGGCCTACGACAGACATCCAGATAATCCAGTTTCTGAATCATCGCTCCAAGCTTGCTGGCACCATGATCAGACGGTTTGAAGTCAGGCATCTTCTTCTTTAGATAACTTCCCACTGCTGATAAGGGAGTCCAGCCATCTTTCTGCTGCAGTTCATTCACCGCATTCAAGATATGCGACCTCAACTGCCTCTGTGCCTTGGTCGGCTTGACGAGCGCTACCGGCTCAGCAGCTGGTTTGCTGACTGGCATGGCCGGGACAGGCTTCTCAGTAGCTTTGCGCAGTCCTTCGCTGAAGATGAATGTGTCACACGCAGACACGAATGGCTGAGGCGTCTTGTCTTCACCGAAGCCATACACCAGCATGCCGCTCTCTCTCAAACGAGCCGCCAGGCGCGTGAAGTCGCTGTCCGAAGAGATGAGGCAGAACCCCTCCACGTTCCCCGAGTACAGCAAGTCCATGGCATCGATGATCAACGCAGAGTCAGTTGCATTCTTGCCCTGGGTATAGCTGAACTGCTGAACGGGATGAATGGCATGACGCAGAAGATGCTCTTTCCATGGCGCAAGATTCGGCGTCGTCCAGTCTCCGTAAGCCCGCTTTATGGTGCTGATTCCCAATTTTGAAATCTCTGCCAGCAACGCTTCGCAGATAGCAGCCTGCGCATTGTCAGCATCAATAAGTACCGCCAATCTATTGCGTCCTATCTGTGACATGTATCGCTCCATGATGTACGTCACTGAAATCCTGTTATCTCTCCTGGAGATAATATGTCATGTAATGACCATGATGATCACCAGATAAGTCATGCCCTTGGCAAACGCCTCCTGGCCGGTGTCAAATCCCTCTATCAAGGCACCCATCAGCACCCTCACTCGCCGAGGAATAATCTGCGTCTCCGGGCGGACGATGTAGATGCTGGCATCTACGCCGTCCCCACGTATGTCCTCCAGCAGCGGGACCAAGCGTCCAGAAACCAGGTCATCGGCGATCAGGTACTACGGTAGACAGGCAACGCCATGGCTACCAGACAGGCGGCGTGCAGGGTTTCCAGAGAATTTGAGAGGAATCCTCAGTTCCTGAAATGCCAGGTTCAGTGCCACATTCTGTATCAGGTAAAGTGCCTGCCCCATGCAAAAAGAGACATCTCCCATGACAGACCAGCCGACAGCCTCCGCCCTGTTCACGCCCTTCACGTTGCCAAGCGGCCGGGTGCTCGCCAACCGAATCGTCAAGGCGGCGATGTCGGATTCTCTCGGCGATGGCACGGGACACCCCAGCGAGGCACAGATGCGCCTTTACGAGCGCTGGGCAGAGGGTGGCGTGGCGGCGTCACTGGTCGGTGAGGTACAGCCTGACCACCAGCATGCCGAGAAACCGGGCAATCTGGTGCTCAACGCGCAATCCGATCTCGCGGCCTTCACGCAACTGGCCCAGCGCGGTCAACAGCACGGTGCAGACCTCTGGCTGCAGCTCGGCCACGCCGGTGCGATGGCCTACCCACCGACCAGCACGGCGCATGGCCCCAGTGCACTGGATATTCCCGGGCTACGTTGCGAGGCCATGAGCCTTGAGGCCATCAAGGCATTGCCCGCGGCCATGGCAACGACGGCGCGCCTGGCCCGTGACGCCGGGTTTGGCGGGGTACAGGTACATGCGGCACACGGCTTCCTGCTCAGCCAGTTTCTGTCTCCCCTCTTCAATCAGCGCACGGATGACTACGGCGGCAGCCTCGACAACCGCATGCGGCTGATGCGGGAAGTGATCATTGCCGTGCGTGAGGCCGTCGGCCACGACTTCCCGGTCATGGTGAAGCTCAACTCCAGTGATCAACTGCAAGGCGGTTTCGAGGAAGCCGAAGCGCTGCAGGTGATAGCAGCGCTCGATGGGTTGCCCATCGATCTGATTGACATCAGTGGCGGTACCTACTTCCCCGGCGCCAGCTCCGCGTCAGATGCCAGTGCCAGCGGCCCCTACTTCGTCGAATTCGCCAAGCGTGCACGCGAGGTGACAACCCTGCCCCTGATGGCAACCGGCGGCTTCAAGACACTCGCCCAGGCCGAAGACGCCGTGGTACAGGGAACCGTCGACCTCGTCGGCCTGGCCCGCCCTCTAGCGCTGCACCCGTCACTACCCGCCCTCTGGCAGGCCGGAGAATGCCCCGCACCAGAATTTCCGCGTTTCAGCGCGCCGCCGGAAGGCGGGGTGACAGCCTGGTATACCTTGCGCCTGACGCAGCTGGGTGAGGATCGTGAGCATGAATCACTGGGCGAACTGGAGACGGTGCTGGCCGACTATGAAGCCCGCGACGCCGCACGCGCCGAGACCTGGAATGCGCACTTCTCGAGCTGAGTCGCTCTCAGTAGGTCAGACGAAAAAATAGAACAGACGCAAAACGCCGCAGCGCTGACGCTGCGGCGTTCATGTTTCAGTCCCTTGCAGTGATGCATGTCAGGTCGTGGGAAACCGCACCAATGAAGCGTCTTCAGGCAGCGTTGTGCACACTGACTGAAGGCGCTTCACTGCCGCCCCTGTTTCCCTGCGACTTGCCCTGGCGCTGATAGCTGCCCTTGCCCTTGCGCGCCTTTACCACGCGTTGCTTGAACATCGGGGTACGCAGCGCCGCCTTGAGCGCGTTGTCTTGCACCTTGCGCTTGTGAGTCATGGTGTCTTCTCCTGTAGCTTCTCTATCGCCAGTCCAGTATACGCCCTTTCGGCATGCAGAGTGATCAACCTCCGCTTCCCCCCTCGTCGCTGGCCTGGTGAGTGAATAGCCCCGCGAATAGTTCTGCGAATAGCCCAGCAGATCCTCTAGCCCTCCCCACCAGCGAATCCTCCAGCAAATCCTCCAGCGAGGATCATTCGATAATCTGGCGCCCTTTTCCCTCCTGATCCCGTCTCTTTCTCCATTCACACAGCACTCACTATTGTGACACCCCTTTTCCATCCTCCTCACACCCCTATTTTACGCAAAATCACAAAATTACCAGCACCCACTTGCTTGACCAATAGATCATTTCAGCCCTCCACCCGCTTGACTCAGTATGCCTTGAATAGGCAGAAAATCATCCACCTTCGAATCGACATTGCAACACGGCAATCTTCTTTTCTTTCCACATGAAAAACAAGCCAGATAACGCCACGGAAAACCACCACCACAACATCAAAAATATACACGCAAATCAACAGTTTACAAAAAAATAACCCGAGCCATGAGTCGATAAATCGCATCCTTGCGCTTGGCCTTTCCAAAGTGACACAACCCGAAATAATCTTACCACTAAAGTCTAAACACCCTCGTGATCGTGTACACTTCATACACTCAGAATCAATGCCTCACATTTGAGATGGCGCATCATTTCTGCGAGGATGCCTCACGTTCCGCGAGCCGTAGATTGCTCTCAAGGCAAGAAAAATACGGCTTCCGTGTTCAGGTTCAGAGAAATGTCAGGTGACCAGTCAACTGGATTCCTTACCTTTCCAGGCCACTCAAGCGCTGGATAATGCTCATTATTATCGCGCTCCACTACATAGGAAAAAGCACCTGGTCAACACGAGATCCCGCAACTCGTTGTTCACGGAACATGACGTCTCATTACAGTCTCAACAGGAAATACCCATGACAAAACGCATTGCGATCATTGGCGCAGGGCCGAGTGGCCTGGCACAGCTGCGCGCCTTTCAATCTGCCGCTGACAAGGGTATCGATATTCCCGAAATAGTCTGTTTTGAAAAACAGAGTGACTGGGGTGGCCTGTGGAATTACAGCTGGCGCACCGGTCTCGATCAGAATGGTGAGCCCGTCCACGGCAGCATGTACCGCTACCTGTGGTCCAACGGTCCCAAGGAATGTCTGGAGTTCGCGGATTATTCCTTCGAGGAGCACTTCGGCCATCCCATCGCCTCGTACCCGCCACGTGCGGTGGTCTTCGACTACATCAAGGGTCGGGTCGAGAAGGCAGGCGTGCGCAAGTACATCCGCTTCAACTGCCCGGTGCGCCACGTCAGCTTTGACGACACCCGTGAGCAGTTCACCGTCAGTGTCCATGACCTGCAGGCCGATGCGGTCGTTCAGGAGCAGTTTGATCACGTCATCGTGGCATCGGGTCACTTCTCGACCCCCAACGTGCCCGAATTCCCGGGGTTCTCGCAGTTCAATGGCCGTATTCTGCACGCTCATGACTTCCGCGACGCGCTGGAATTCAAGGGCAAGGACCTGCTGCTGATCGGCAGCAGCTACTCTGCCGAAGATATCGGTTCACAGTGCTACAAGTATGGCGCTCGCAGCATCACCACCAGCTATCGCACCGCCCCGATGGGCTTTGCCTGGCCGGACAACTGGGAAGAGAAGCCGCTGTTGCTGAAGGTGGACCGCGACACGGCCTATTTCCGCGATGGCACCAGCAAGAAGATCGATGCCATCATCCTGTGTACCGGCTACCTCCACCACTTCCCCTTCCTGGATGAGCCACTGCGCCTCAAGACGGGCAATCGCATGTGGCCGCTCGGTCTCTACAAGGGCGCTGCCTGGGAAGAGAATCCGCGCATGTTCTACCTCGGCATGCAGGACCAGTGGTACACCTTCAACATGTTCGATGCCCAGGCATGGTGGGTGCGTGACGTGATTCTCGGTGAGATCGCGCTGCCCAGCCGCGAGGCGATGCAGGCGGATAGTCAGCCATGGCGTGACAGGGAAGAGACACTGGACAGTGATGAATCAATGATCCTCTTCCAGGGTGATTACGTGAAGTCACTGATCTCGGAGACGGATTATCCGAGCTTCGATATCGACGGCGTCAATCGCACCTTCCTCGAGTGGGAGCACCACAAGCACGAGAACATCATGACCTTCCGTGACTTCTCCTACCGCTCGCTGATGACCGGCACCATGGCCCCGCGCCATCACACGCCCTGGCTCGACGCGATGGATGATTCGCTGGAAGCCTTCCTGGCGCAGCCCGACAAGAGCGCTGGACAAGCAGGCGGCGAGACAGCCACCGCCGCGCAGCTCGCGACTGACGACGCCTGAGCAGGCCGTCTCAGTCAGCAGCCGTCTGAGCGAGCAAGCCGTCTGAGACGACGAGCTTCCTGATCCGTCAGGCAACGATGCCGCCGAGTCATGACACGACTCGGCGGCATCGTTCTATCAATTCACATGTGCAACAGCTCACAAGTGCATGAGTGAACCAGAGCATGAGTGAATCAGAGCAAGCGTGCGCAAAGGCCTGATACTTGCGGCAGGCCCTGCTCAGGCTCTATACCGCTTCGCGACTGTCGCTGCTTGGCAGATCGCAAAGTGATATCAGCGCCTGCGGCTGCGCGATGACCCGCTCCGGCGCCATGCTGGCCAGCCGCTCGGGGCTCTGCCATCCCCAGCTGACCGCAGCGGCACGACACCCTGCCTCGTGCGCGGCGCGAATGTCGCTGACGGCGTCGCCCACCATCCAGCTGCGCTCCACCGCCACTTGCGGCTCTGCCATCAGACCCGCCAGCTTGGCCCCCTTGCTGCCCGCGATCTCACCGCCCAGCACCTGTGACACGCAATCCGCCAGGCCGGCGGCGGCGAGCGTGGCACGAATCATCTCGCTGTGATTGGCCGACAGCACCATGACGTCGCCCTGCTCGGCGAGTGCCGACAAGGCCTCGCGCATGCCGGTGAAGACCGCCGGCGGCGTCGCCTGTCGGGTATAGGCAAAGACATGCGCGGCAAAGCGCGCGACGGCCTCGCCCGTGAAGCCCTGCACACGCGCCATCTCCTCGAAGGTCACGTTGTCCAGCGACTCCCAGCTATCGCGTTCCAGCACGATCGTCCGCCCTTCCAGGCGCGCCGCATGTGCGCAGGCCTTGAGACACAGTGTGAGGCTGTCGGCAATCACACCATCAAAATCAAAGACATATAACGCTTTGTTCATTCTTTTGCTGCCTCAGCTGCCTGCAAGGTATTGCTCAACGGCTCGCGCTCGCGAGTCGGAATCCGCTCATCGCGCTGCAGAGCGATCAATTCATCGAGCGCCTCCAGCGACTGGGCGGCCTCGAGCGTGTCGTGGAAGAAATAGCGGCGACTGTCATCCATGTAGAGGTGCAGGTGATTGACGATCTGCTCCTCGCCTATCATCAGCACGCCATAGGCCGGCGGCTCATGACTGCCGGCGAGACAATCCGCCGCGGAGACCAGATCCAGCCCGACCTGATGGTTGACGCCCGGCAGGGTCGAGAACGAGAGCCCTCGCCAGACACCGCTGGCCGGACGATGCACATGCCCGAACAGCAAGTGCTCGACGTTGCCATGCCGCTGGATCACATCATGCAGCGACTGTGAATTCTGCAAGCGGATGTCGTCCATGTAGCGGATGCCGAGGGCCATGGGCGGATGATGCAGCGCCAGCAGGATACGGCGATCGTGATGCGCAGCCAGACAGGCATCCAGCCACGCCAGGCGAGACTCACACAGCAGACCACCATGCTCCCCCGCGACGGCCGAATCGAGCATCACCAGCACGCAATCATCGGCGTCGGGTCCGAAGGCATGCGCATACTGCACGAAGCCATCGTCATCACAGGGCAGCTCCGGGAAGGCGGACTGCAGAGCCTCACGCGCATCGTGATTGCCCATGCCGAGGAAATACGGCATCGACAGCTCTTCCAGTACCTCACGCAGCGCCTGGAAGGCGGGCGGTTCACCGCGATCGGTCAGGTCACCACTGATGATCACGCCCTGAGCATCGCCGTGGCGCAGATTGATATCGGCGACGGCAGCCGCCAGCCGTGCACGTGGGTCCAGCCCGTAAAGTCGCTTGTCAGGGGCGACCAGATGGGTATCGGTCAGATGAATCAGTTTCATGCTATCGCGCGTTCCATGAGTGCCACCTTGAGGGGCCGCCATTATCAAGCTCTCAGGTGACGACTGCGTGACGCACGCCACACTCTCTTCGCGCAAAGCCAATCGGGTGCAATGGCACCTATCAAAAACGCCGCAGCGCTGAGCGCTGCGGCGTTTGATATGCCGGTCTTGATGCCCGGAGGGTCACGGCGTCTTCTTGCTCTCGAAGGACGCTTTCTCGTGGCGCAGGATGTTGGCGCTCAGCGCAATGCAGACGCCAGCGGCAACCAGCAGGCACACCGCCACGGCACCAGAGTTGCTGAAGAAGAAGGCGTAGTTGCCAGCGTGTACCACAGTATCGACAGTTTCCATTGCAAGACTCCTTGCGAAAGCGGATATCGGTTGGGTCTACCAGTACTGCAATAACGGGGCCAGTCAGCGCTTATCTCGACATCATCTCGACAGACCGGCCCCTTCAGGATGTGCGCCGGGGCTCAGCTACCAGGGCTCAGCTGATGTCCGGGCGCTTGTCCATCGGCGCCGCGACCACCCCACCGGAACGTGCCGGCACGCTGGAGCTCGTCTCGGAGGACAGGCTTTCCGGATAGGCCTTGGCCGGGACTTCGAACAGGTCCAGCCCCAGTACCTCGACATGCGGCGGCACGCGCAGCAGGTTGAACTTCTTGAGCAGATAGGCCACGCCCCAGCCCGGAATGAAGCCCGTCAGTGCCATCACCACCGCGCCGGTCAGCTGGCCGGTGAAGGAAACGTCCGGCACGCCTTCGCCGACATTCGGGAAGCCGGCCGCGAAGATGCCCACCAGTACCACGCCGTAGAAGCCGCAGAAGCCATGCACCGCGAAGGCGCCGACGGAGTCATCCAGGCCACGCTTCTCGAGCAGTGCGCCGATCTTCGGCATCAGGGCGCCACCGGTGACCGCCAGCACGAAGGCCAGCCCCGGGTTGTAGAGATCCAGTCCCGCCGCGACGGTGATGATGCCGCCCAGCGCACCGGACATGGTCCAGAAGGGATCACGCGAGGACAGATAGGCACCGATCACGCCACCACCGAAGCCCATCAGGGTATTGAAGGCGAAGGCAGAAAGGTTGGTGCGATTGCCGTAGATGGTGGTCCAGCCGATGTCACCGGTGTTGAAGATGATGCAGCCACCGAGGAAGCCGAAGAAACCGACGATGATCAGCATCAGGCCGATCAACGTCATCGGCATGTTGTGCGGCGCGATCACCTGCGGCTTGCCATCGTCACTGTACTTGCCGATGCGCGCGCCCAGATTGAGCAGCACGCCCAGCGCGAAGAAGCCGGCCACGGCGTGCACCACACCGGCGGCGCCGACATCGTGGTAGCCCAGCTTGTGCAGCATCCAGCCATCCGGATGCCAGCCCCAGGCGCCCGCCATGATCCAGACACCGGCACCGAGAATCACCGCCAGAATCAGGAAGGCCCCCAGGCGGATGCGTTCGATCACCGCCCCCGAGAGGATGGAACCGGTAGTCGCGCCGAACAGGGCAAAGGCAGCGAAGAAGATGCCGGTGCCCATGTCATCGGCGTCCGGACGCATGCTCGCGCTCCACGGCAGAGCGGCGGACGCCTCGATGGGGATCAGCCCGTTGGGGAAGGCGTTGTAGATCCACCAGCCCACGAAGTAGAAGGCGGGGATGATCGAGGCCAGCGTCAGCACGTTCTTCATGCCGGATGCCAAGGCATTCTTGGAACGCGAGGCACCGATCTCATAGGCCAGAAAGCCTGCATGGATCAGGAACATGATGGCGGTACACCACCAATAGAACACCTCGATGTTCATCGCCTGATGCATATCCAATATGCTTTGCAACGTCTTTTCATCCATCGTCTTTTCTCCTTTACCGGAGCCTGTGGATCAGCGCGCTTCACTGTGCAAGCGGCACTGCCCGTCCGGGGGTTGTTGTTGTTTTTCAAGGGGACCTGCTGGATAAAGCAAGCGACATGCCAGATGACCCTCATTGGCCACCCTCAGCAATTCGTTGTTTTTACTGCATCATTCTTGAAACCGAGGACTCCTCTTCAGATATGAAGCCCATGAAGCCTTCCCTGCGAGGAGGATGGGCGTTATTGAGGCATGCCGGCCACGGCATGCACCGTGAGATGACTTGCAGGGCGCTGCATATACGCAGGTCATTGCTCGCGACTCACCTCTCATGCTTCCCCTCCTGGCAGTGAGATCAGCTACGCACCTTGAGGCGCTCCGGGTCATGGAAGGGCAATGTCACCACCTCGGCGGCGAGGCGCTTCTGATGGCCATCCAGCTGGCCGATCTCAAGCTGGGTTCCCGGGCTTGCGAAGTCCGGTGCCAGGCGGCACATCGCGATGGAGCGATCGAGCAGCGGCGACTGGGTGGCACTGGTGACCACGCCCACCGGATAGCGGCCGTGGTAGACGAGGTCGCC
This sequence comes from Cobetia sp. LC6, assembly GCF_030264805.1. Lineage (NCBI taxonomy): Bacteria > Pseudomonadati > Pseudomonadota > Gammaproteobacteria > Oceanospirillales > Halomonadaceae > Cobetia > Cobetia sp. LC6. The sequence goes on from NZ_JASSPL010000020.1 coordinate 37,505, forward strand.
ATGGCTGACCAGCTCGCTGCTGTGCATCTTCAGGCCCATCACGCGATGCCGTGATTCCGGCGCCTCGCGTTGCAGCGCTGCCCGCCCGACGAAATCATCCTCCTTGCTCTTCATCGGCACGGTGAAGCCGATACCCGCTTCATAGGGGGAGGTCTGCGGGCAGAATTCATGACCGGCGAAGATCAGCCCCGCCTCGATTCTCAGCATGTCGAGGGCATCCAGTCCCAGCGGCGCGATGCCATGGGGCTCACCCGCCGCCCAGATCGCCTCCCACACGGCCGGGGCGTCCTTGGGATGACACCAGATTTCATAACCGAGCTCGCCGGTATAGCCGGTACGCGACACCATCAGCGGAATGCCATCCGGCCCCGACAGACGACCGATCATGAAGCGGAACCAGCCCAGCCCCTGAACGTCTGGCTGGGTACGCGCATTCCAGATCAGCGGCGCCAGCACCTCGCGGCTCTTCGGGCCCTGCAGCGCGATGTTGTGCAGCTGATGAGTGGAGTCACGCACCGTGACGCGATAGCCCTGGCGCTGGGCAAGCTCCCTGAGCCACTGGCCGCTGGCCGGGTCACCGCAGATCCAGCGGAAGGTCTGCTCGCCCATGCGGAACAAGGTGCCGTCATCGAGCATGCCGCCGGTTTCCTGACACATGGCCGAGTACACCACCTCGCCGATGGAGAGCCGTCGTACATTGCGGGTCAATGCGTATTGCAGCAGGCGTTCGGCATCGGGGCCGGCGACCTCGAACTTGCGCAGCGCCGAGAGATCCATCATCGCGACCCGCTCGCGGCAGGCCAGATATTCGGCCCGCGCACCCCACCCTTCGTAATGCGTGGCCAGCCAGTAGCCGTGGTAGTCGATGAAATGCTTGGTCAAGGCGGAGGTGCAGGGATGAAAGGCGGTGGGCAGTGTCATGCGCGGCAATTCCTCGGGCCGATTGCGATAGGCGATCCCACGGGGGAAATCATGTTCAGCGGCGTAGATGCGCACCTGGATATCGGTCGGCACCCAGCCATTGGCGGCGTCGATGTCATCCGGACAGGCCGATGAGGCGCAGATGAGGTCACGGTCGGCGCGCAGCAGCACGTAGTCGCCGGGGCGCGACCAGGGCTCATCCACCGCCAGGGTGCCGCAGGGCTCTACATAGGCATTGAAGAAGAAGTTGATCGCCGGCCAGCTGGCACGCTGTTGAATGCCATGCGACGCCGACAGGGCGTTGTTGAAGTTGATCGTGCAGCTATCGTGGCCGAAGTAGCCGTGGTGTTCGTAATACTGCGGCGAACAGGCGAGCATGAAGCTGTCATGGCGCCCCACCGTGTCCTGCACGACCTCAAGCATCGGATGCAGATGCTGATCAAAGAACACCGAATAGAGCCCCGGATTGGGCATGCAATGACCGGACAGGCTGCGCGTGGCGCCGGCGTCCAGCCCCAGCTCTTCCCCCTGCGCCCAGGCATTGGCATCGAAGGCCACGAAATCGGAGCACTGGCGACCCACCACATCGATGATCTGGATCCACTAGCCCTGCTTGACCTCATAGACCTCGACCGTGCCCGCCGAGACTCTCGTCTCCTGCTTGATCGGCGCCAATGGCGCTGGCAGCTGCTCCTGCCCCACCAGCCCCCCGCAGAAGTGCGAGACCTCAAGCTCGGTGGCCAGATGCTTGCCATCGAGCTGCATGTCATCACCGGGGGCCAGCAGAATCAGGCGCGCGGCAGGCGCTTCACGCGGCCAGCGAATCTCGGCCGGCAACCCGGTCACTGACAAGCGCTGCCACTGCGACAGTGGCACCTGCGCGACTCCCAGCGCTGCCAGACGCTGCTGGGTGAACGGGCTTCGTGCCTGCTCGGCCTTCCCCTCTTCTCCCCCTTGTGGCTGGCTGGCAAAGGCATGTTCTTCCAGACAGGTGATGCTGGCGTAGCGCGCGAGTGTCAGTCCATCGACTGCGTCTGCAAGCTCTCCAGTTTCTGCCTCTGCAACTTCTGCCCCTCCAGCTTGTGCCCCTCCAGCTTGTGCCACCCCGTGCTCTCCCTCCCGGCCTCCTGGTGGCAATAGCAGCCACTCGCAGGCCTGGGCACCATCGACGGATGACACCTGCACGCTGTCCCCCGGCGACAGCTCAAGCGCCAGCGCATCCAGCCCGGGTATTCGATAACGATACGGCTGGCACGGCGTGGCTGCGGGTATCTCGACTGCAAGCTCCATCGTGGTGATACCTCTTGTGGTCATGGCAAGTGGGTTCGGCGTTGCACGCGTGATGGGGCGAAGCAGCTCCCCGATGTGCCTGGATGGTGCATATCCCCTTCTGTGACGCACCACGTTCTTCATGGTTAATTAAATTTACTCACAGTGGAGATCGCGACAATCCATCAAGAGAGGTACCCATGAAGGGGTAAGCCGTTCACTGGCATGAAGCTTGCTAATCAAGCTTGCTGACGCGACATCGCAAGCCCGAAGAAAGAACCCCGAAGCAGGAAGTAGAGAGAGGAGCTCGCATGCAAGTCATTCTCGGCGCAGGGAAGGAAGGCAAGGTGCCTGCTGCACGAACGGCGGCCGCCCTGGTTGATGTACGCCGCGCCGACGAGCCACTGCACTCCTCCCCCGGCGATGCGAGGCGCGAGACTCCCAGGCTCGACGCCATCACCCTGCGCATCGCCACCTGCGCTGACCTCACAGAGACGTTGCCATCATTGCTGGGAGAGCTGCTGCGAGAGCTTTGGGGAGAACTTCAGGGAGAGTGGATGAGCCCGCTGAACAAGCAGATTGCCGGCACTCAGGCTTGCTCACGTCCTGTCGAGAGCTGCGTACTGCATCGCGGAGTCGATCAGCAACGCCATGAGGTGATCGCGCCGACTGGCCTCGTCCTGCCCGCAAAGACGCGCCAGACCCTGCAGGAGATCATCAGCCAGATCGCCCACGACGCGCACGCCAGCCGCCAGCCGTTAGCTGTCTCGGGCAAGCCCCACGGGGTATTGATCGCCCTCACGCATACCACTGACAGACAGGCGACTGGCGATGACTGGTTGTGGCTTGGAGAGCCGGCCGCCGCAGCCCTCGAATCGAGGCTCGCGAGCGCCGCCATCGACGCCCTGAGCCGTGGCCTGGCACTGCATCAGCAGCAACAGGCGCGTCACGCTGAAGACAGGAAGGCAGCGGTGGATCAGGCACTGAAGAACGAACGTCGACATCTGGCGGCGGAACTGCACGACACCCTCGCCCAGGAATTGAGTTATCTGCAGATGCAGAGCGCACGCCTGACTCGCGCCGCTCGTCATGCGCCACAGGAAGTGCAGGCACTGGCCGAGGACGTGCATACCCAGTCCCGGCGCGCCTTGCGCCAGACCCGGGAGCTGATCAACGGCGCGCACGCCACCTGGGGAGACGCGCCGCTGGCCTGTGTGCTGGACAACTTGGGTATACGGATTTAATGGTTGATGGGGCACCTTCACCCCATCAATCTGATACCACCCTCAGATGGTTGATAGATCGACTCCGTAGTTGAGTTCCTCTGCGAAGTCCGGCAGTCCGTAACCGATGGTTTTCTTGTAGAAAGGAGAGACCTTCGCAGTCGGTGCCTTCTTCTTGTGCTTCGTGGTGTAGAGCATTCGTGCCCGCATCACCTCGAAGGAGTAACCGCGCCCTTCACGGTTCTTGTCCTTGGCCAGTCGGTTGATGGACTCCGTGTAAGCGTTGGTGACGGGCATGTCCGTCTCGAAGTAGGTCATGGTCTCTTCGCGCCAGTTTCCCACTGCCCTGACCAGATCGCTCCAGACTTCCTTTTGGCCCTTCGGGATGGTGGCTATCCACTCGTCCAGGGCGGCTTCTGCCTGGAGCCGTGTGGTGGCGTCCCAGATGCCGTAGAAGCGCTCCTTGTGCTCGTAGGCGGCCAGCAGTTGCGGGAACGCGCCTGTCCAGGTCTCCATGATGAGGCGCTCCCGGTCTGAGACTTCGTGAGCGCGTTTCAGCAGGATTTTCCGGTCTCCCTTGAGAGTCCGGCTCTGGGACGGTTTCAGCTCCTTTCTGAGGCCCTTGCGCACTCTCTCTAGGGCATCGTTGGCCATGCGCACCACATGGAACTTATCGACCACGATACGGGCCTGGGGCAGCACAGCCTTGACCGCTGCCCGGTAGGGGTTCCACATGTCCATGCTGACGATCTCGACTTTCTGCCGGTCTTTCAGCTTCATCAGGTAGTTGGTCACCACGTCCTGGCGGCGGGTGGCCAGCAGGTCGAGCAGGGTTCGCTCCTCAATGTTGGTCAGAATGCAGCGGTAGCGCTTGTTCAGGTATAGCTCGTCAATGCCCAGGATGCGGGGCGTCTCGAAGCGGTGCCAGCGCCCCAGGAACTCGGCGCGGGCGTTGAAGATGTCGCGCACCGTCTTCTCGTCCAGGCCGGTCTGTGCCGCCACAAAGGTGTAGGGGTGGTTGAAGGATTCCTTCTCCACGTACTCATGCAGCCGCAGTGTCATACGGAATCCGTCCACCATCTCCGGTAGCTGGGGCCTGAATGTTGTCTTGCAGGCCCGGCAGGTGTATCGGCGGCGGACCACCCAGAGAGTGACCCGCTTGCCGTGGATGGGCAGATCACGATAGGGAACGTCACGCTTGCCGAACCGTACGAACTCACCCTGCACGCCGCATTCCTCGCAGGCGATGGGATCGGGCACGTCCACCTGGAAGTGCATTTTGTCGTCGGTTGATTTGCAGCCCAGTACTTGGTATTGCGGCAGGTGAAGGATGTTGTCGGGAAGTTCGGTCATGGTGTTGTATAGGCGTAGGTGTCAGTCAGATCCATCCGACTCGGCATTGGTGTTTGCTTTTTTACCCAACAAGCTGCTGGAAACGAAAAGTAAGGCACCGAGGACAATTGCAATATCAGCCAGGTTGAAGGCCGGCCAATGCCAGTCTCGCCAATAGAAATCAAAGGAATCCACAACATAGCCGCGAAAGACCCGGTCAATCAGGTTGCCCATGGCGCCACCGAGGATAAGACTGTAAGCGATGGCTTCTCCTTTATGACGATTTTCAAGGATCAGCTTGATCAGAAAAATCGAGACCACTACCGCGATTCCGATAAAAAAGTAGCGCTGCCAGCCTCCACCATTCGCAAAAAGACTGAATGCGGCACCGGTGTTCCATAGGTGCACCCAGTTAAAGAACGGGGTCACCGAAACATACTCGCCATAGGCCATTGATTGCTGCACCAGCCACTTTACAGCCTGATCAGACGCTGCCAGCAGGCCCGATATGGACAATAGGGCATACGGCGAGAGCTTTTTGCCAATAATGAGCATTATTTAACCCTTCAACGCCAAAATGCGTCTGGCACCATTAAGTACAATGCCCCCCGCGATGGTGCCGATAATCAGATCCGGATAATTGGAACCGGTCCACGCGACCAGGGCGCCGGCGGTGATGACCCCCAGGTTGATCACCACGTCGTTGGCCGAGAATATCCAGCTTGCCTTCATGTGCGCCCCGCCTTCCCGATGTTTGGATATGAGCAGCAGACAACTGGTATTGGCAATCAATGCGACGAATGCGATAGCCATCATCACCAGCGATTCAGGCTCACTACCGAATACAAAGCGTCTCACCACCTCTACGAGCACGCCCACAGCCAAGATCAGTTGCAGTACACCAGCAAGATGCGCGGCACGTACCTGCATTTTCACGCTATGTCCAACCGCATAAAGGGCAAGCCCGTACACCGCCGCATCGGCAAAATTGTCCAGGGATTCTCCAATCAGGCCGGTGGACCGGGCGATCAGACCGGCAGTCATTTCCACCACGAACAGAAGTGCATTGATGCCGAGCAACCAGCGCAGGGTCCCGGATTCTTGCTTAGCAGAAGCTGCCGAAAACTCGGCGGCCTTGATGGTCTCCGGATTTGCAGCGACGGTTTCCTGAAGCGAGGCGCCTAGCCCCAAGGTCTTCAGTTTCGAGGTGACGGGCTCGACCTCGCCGTCATGCACGACCTTCAGCCGGCGGTTCGACAAGTCGAAGGACAGCGCCCGAATCTCCTCAAAGCCGTTCAGGGCTAGGCGAATCATTCGTTCTTCTGATGGACAGTCCATCTTCGGCACGGCATAAACACTGACCCATCTCCCTGGCGCCTCGGAGGAGGCCTGTATATCGGTATCCGCTGCGGACGTTGCATCACCGCCATAGGCGCCACCACAGGATTTGCTCATGATACGACTCCACTTGAACAATGTTGTGGTACCATTTAAAACTATAAAGCTACTATAAGGTCAATAGAGTAAAGAATCCGTTGGGGAGGAGGCTGATGCGCATTGGTCAGTTGGCGCAGTTGGTAGGGGTCGAAACACAGACGATCCGCTTCTATGAACAGCAGGGCTTGTTGCCGCCGCCTGATCGGCAGGACAACGGTTACCGTGTCTATACCGAGAAGCATGGTGAGGGGCTGGCCTTCATCCGTCGCTGCAGAATCCTGGGCCTGTCACTGGCTGAGATTCACGAACTACAGAGCTATCAGGACGACCCTCATCAGCCTTGTACCGCCGTCAACACCTTGCTCGATGATCACATCTCTCATGTGCGGTCGCAGATAACCGCTCTGCAAGCGCTTGAGAAACAACTCGTTTCACTGAGAGCGAGTTGCAACGATGTCCGGGAAGTTGAGGCGTGTGGGGTTCTTGCTGGAATTAGCGAAGGAAACATGCACCAGCAGTAGGTGAAGCATCAACCAGATAATCCGATGAGATGCCGGTCTGTCTCACTCTCATGCAAAGGTAAGATCAACCATTTAATCCGCTTACCCGACAACTTGATCGAGGAATTCGAGACACGCTCAGGCATGGTGTTCGAGCTCGACAACCGCATCCAGTCGCTGCACCTCCCCGATGCCCAGGCCCTGCAGGTGATGTTCATCGTGCGCGAAGCGATGACCAACAGCGTGCGCCATGCTCGAGCCCCCCACCTGCGCCTGCAATTGCTCTATCAGTCTTCAGGGCCTCATCAATCTTCAGGGCCTCAGCCAGCGGAGCGGGTGTTGCTGACCATCGAGGACAACGGCTGCGGCTTTGACCCCGCCGACGTCGCCCCCGCCCATTTCGGGCTGGGCATCATGCAGGATCGCGCACGCCAGCTCGGGGCCGACTTCGCCATCACCCAACCCCGCCATGGCGGTACCCGCGTGACACTGAGCTGGGAGCGCCACGACACATGACCGTGACTCGCCAGATGCCCTCGACACACCAGACACCCTCGACACCCCCGACACGAGTCGTGCTCGTCGACGACCATCCGCTGTTTCGGCGTGGGCTGGCTGAGCTTTTGAGTGAAGGTGGCCTGTTCGAGGTCGTGGCCGACTTCGATGACGGCACCGATCTGCTCGACGCCCTGCCCACCCTGGCCCCGGAGCTGGTGATCGTCGACTGGCAGATGCCGCAGCTCGATGGCCTGACCCTGATGCGCCATCTCAAGCAGCGTGATGCCACTCTCAAGGTAGTGCTGCTGACCGCCTCCGATGACAGCCGCCACCTGTTGGATGCCATCCAGCAAGGGGCGGATGGCTACCTGATGAAGGACACCGACCCCGAACGCATTCTCGAGCGCCTGCAGGCCGTGATCGACGGCAAGCTGGGGCTGGAGGAAGAGACCTTGCTGCTGCTCGCCCGGCGTCTGCAGCAGGACCACCGCCAGCGCGAACAACACTCGCAAGCACAGACACATAAACAGCAGCATAAACAGGAGCAGGAGCAGACTGAGGCGCTGCCAGCTGTGGCGAATCCCCCTGCTGGCCCCACGCTCGACGGGGCCGCCGCTCTCGACCGACCCACGACACCTGACTGGCCCACGACACCTGACTGGCCCACGGCAGCTGACTGGCCCAAGGCACCTGACTGGCCCACGGCACCTGAATGGTACGAAGGCCTGACCGAGCGTGAACGCGATACCCTCAAATGGATCGGGCGCGGCCTCAGCAACAAGCTGATTGCCCGCGAGCTGGGCATCAGTGACAGCACGGTGAAGGTCTACGTCAAGAATCTGCTGCGCAAGCTGAACCTGCATTCGCGACTGGAGCTGGCCGCCTGGGTCTACGCTCACCCGCTGACGCCCGCGAGCGATGCCAGCCGAGCGCTCGCCGAGGACGCGACAGGCGCCGAACAGGATACGACCCGGGCCAAAAAGGAGAGCCTGCGATGATGCGCTTTCTCGAACAGTTCGCCTCCGCCTCGACTGCCTCGCCCTTCAGCGCACAGGCGATTCTCGATGGGCTGAGTGATGCCGTGCTGGTGGTGAATGCCGACAGTACGCTGCTGTATGCCTCGCGCGGCTGGCAGTCCCTGAGCGGACACGAATCGCGCGACCCACGGGAAGACATGCCACCCGCCACTCGAGCGGACGGGCACGGCACGGCAGCGCAGCGCCTGCGCGATGCCCTGCACCCCGCGGATCAATCGCGCTGGGACATGCTCACCCGCCACGTTTCGCGCCGCGAACGCCCTGACTGCTGGCGATTGCGCATCATGGGGGCGGACCACCACTATCGCTGGTGTGAAGTGCGCAGCCAGTCGCTCTCGCTGGCCTCGCCCTGGCCCGCCACGCTCACCCTGCATGACATCAGCGAGCGCGTGCAGCAGGAGCAGATCGACGCCGCCAACCTGCGCAGCCTGACACGGCTGATCAAGGGGCTGCCCGCGATGGTCTATCGCGCGCGCAACAACCGCCACTGGTCGATGGAATACATCAGTGACGGCTGCCTGGCCATCACCGGCCTCAGCCCCCAGCAACTGCTCGACCATCCCTCCCTCACCTACGGCGAGATGATCCATCCCGAAGATGCCGACCGCGTGTGGGATCAGGTGCAGGCAGCCCTTGAGGCCCGCATTCCCTTCACCCTTGCCTACCGCATTCGCCATCGCAAAGGCGAGGTCATCCGGGTGCAGGAAAAGGGCCATGGCATCTATTCACAGGATGGCACGCCCTTGGCGGTGGAGGGCATCATCTTCGCCGTCGACACCTCGGATATTCCAGGCGTACCGCCATCGACTGACGCATGAAATGAGACATGAACTGAGACATGAACTGATGTACCCCTTTATGGCTACCCTTTCCGAGCAATGTGCAGCCGGAGCACATCTCGCTAGCCTGTTTCGTTGTCAGTGTTTCACGACGTCACCACGTCCTGAAGCCTCGGATAACGCATGAAGACACAACAAGAACAGGAAGGTATCCATGACCCGACGTATCGCGATCATCGGTGCAGGACCCAGTGGCCTGGCTCAATTGCGTGCCTTTCAATCCGCCGCCGACAAGGGCATCGAGATTCCCGAGATTGTCTGTTACGAAAAGCAGGATGACTGGGGCGGTCTGTGGAATTACAGCTGGCGTACCGGACTGGATGCCCACGGCGAGCCGGTCCACGGCAGCATGTATCGCTACCTGTGGTCGAATGGCCCCAAGGAATGTCTCGAATTCGCCGACTACTCCTTTGAAGAACATTTCGGGCGCCCTATCGCCTCCTATCCGCCGCGCGCGGTGCTGTTCGACTACATCAAGGGTCGCGTCGAGAAGGCCGGCGTGCGCAAGTACATCCGCTTCGGTTGCCCGGTGCGCCAGGTCACCTTCGATGATGCCAGCCAGCAATTCACGGTCAGCGTGCATGACCAGGCGCTCGATCTGGTGACCAGCGAAAGATTCGATCACGTCATCGTGGCCTCCGGGCATTTCTCGACGCCTAATGTGCCGGAATTCCCCGGTTTCTCGAGCTTCAATGGCCGCATTCTGCATGCCCATGACTTCCGTGATGCACTGGGATTCAAGGGCAAGGACCTGCTGTTGCTCGGCAGCAGCTATTCCGCCGAGGACATCGGCTCGCAGTGCTACAAGTATGGTGCGCGCAGCATCACCACCAGCTATCGCACCGCCCCGATGGGCTTCAAATGGCCGGACAACTGGGAAGAGAAGCCGCTGCTGGTGAAGGTCGATCGCGATACCGCCTATTTCAGTGACGGCAGCCACAAGCGCGTCGATGCCATCATCCTGTGCACCGGCTATCTGCACCACTTCCCGTTCCTCGAGGAGTCGCTGCGCCTCAAGACCCAGAACCGCATGTGGCCGCGGGGGCTCTACAAGGGGGTGGCGTGGGAAGAGAATCCGCGCCTGTTCTATCTCGGCATGCAGGACCAGTGGTACACCTTCAACATGTTCGATGCCCAGGCCTGGTGGGTGCGTGATGCGATTCTCGGCACCCTGCCCCTGCCGTCATTGGACGCGATGCGTGCAGACAGTCTGGCGTGGCGGGCCCGCGAGGAAACGCTGGAAAGTGATGAGGACATGATTCTCTTCCAGGGCGATTACGTGAAATCGCTGATCGAGGAGACCGACTACCCGAGCTTCGATATCGATGGCGTGAATCGTACCTTCCTGGAATGGGAGCATCACAAGCACGAGAACATCATGACCTTCCGCGATCACGGCTATCGCTCCTTGATGACCGGCACTCTGGCGCCCAGGCATCACACGCCGTGGCTGGAGGCGATGGATGACTCGCTGGAAGCCTATCTGGCCCAGCCGGCCGAGGCCGCGACACCATCCGATGCGGAATCAGACATTCAGGCGACGACCACGCCGCTGGCCTTCTGACGCTCCTGGTCACCAGGGCTCGTGTTCAAAGGGGCTCTTGTTCAAAGGAGCTCTGGCCAAACAAGGCTGCGCCAACGACTTGCCAGGCAGCAGGTGGAGGGACAACAGGCGGAGGGGCTCCCTCCGCCTTTTCCTGCATCAAAACATCAACAAAAACTCATATAGACTGGTATTGGTTGTTGGATATTGATGAAACGCAGGTCTCTCACAGGTAATTGTCGGGTTCCGTCTGATTGACTATAGCTTGCGTAAACAGCTCAGGTCGTTCGACCTGCCATTCCTTTATTGCTGCTATA